>NZ_JAHZPH010000002.1:0-297309 GCF_019929365.1 Streptococcus oralis
TACACAGGCCCACTTAGTACAGCAGGAGATCAGCCAGCACCGATAGTTGAGAAACTAGAGTTTACAGGTGGTGTGAACGCGGTAGAAGCAGCAGTACATGAAGTACCAGAGTACACAGGTCCACTTGGTACAGCAGGAGACCAACCAGCACCGACAGTTGAGAAACTAGAGTTTACAGGTGGTGTGAACGCGGTAGAAGCAGCAGTACATGAAGTACCAGAGTACACAGGTTCACTTGGTACAGCAGGAGACCAACCAGCACCGACAGTTGAAAAACCAGAGTACAAATTGAACTTAATTCCACTCGCTGATACTAAGATTCCAGAAGTTAAACATGATGATCAGAAGGAGCTTCCGGCAACAGGTGAAAGCAAATCTGATACAGCTCTCTTCCTTGCAGGCGTTAGCCTAGCTCTATCCGCTATCTTTATCGCGAAAGGGAAAAAGGAATAGCATCTGATTACCTTTGTTTTTGACAAATTTTAGCATCAAGAGAAAGTGAAAAAGACAGCTCCATAACCTCTACAATAGTTAGAGAAACTATCAAAAGAGTTAAGGTGCTGTTGGGATAAACTATTGAGCTATAAAGAATAAAAATCCTGAGAAGTAAAATTCTCAGGATTTTGCTTATTGTTGCGGTTGACTTGGTTGGTTTTGCTCAGCAGGTGCAGTGCCTGATTGTTGAGGAATCGTCTGCGTTTGACTTGTGTTTGGAGTAGTTGAACTTGACTGAGAAGTCGAACTCTCAGATGTTGAGCTAGAACTTTCAGATGTAGAACTTTGTTGTGTAGATGATGAAGGGGTCCACGTATTGCGTGCTCCATTCTTAAAGACAAATTCTCCGCTTCTGTAAAGGCCTTCAGGCATGGTCCAATCCCCTGGATGGTCATCTGTTGAGAGGTAGGTCATCATCGAACGGTAGACCTTAGCTGCAACGTAGAAGCCATCACCAACGATAGGAGTAAGTCGGTTAGAGTAACCGGTCCAGACAGCCATTGAATATTTACGAGTATAGCCGACAAACATTTCGTCTGGAGCTACATAACCAGAGTTTTTAATGTATTTCTCGATTTCATCATCTGTATAGTTTGATGTACCAGTCTTACCAGCTTGTGGTAGCCATGAAAGGTAGGCTCCACGACCAGTTCCGTAGGTTAAGACTGTTTTCATCATTTCCGTCATCATGTAGGCAGTAGTTTCTTTCATAGCGCGTGTTCCTGAATCAGAAAACTCTTTTGAACTACCATCACTAAAGATGATTTTGTTGATGTACATTGGCTTATGGTAAATACCGCCATTGGCAAAGGCAGCATAGGCTGCGGCCATTTTTTCACTGCTTGCCCCATACTTTTTGTTAGATTCGGTTGTGTTACTTGAAATCGCGTTGGCATAGTGCATATCTGGGTAGTCAATACCGAGTCCATTTAGGAAGGTCTTGGCTCTATCCAAACCGACTTTATTCAAGGTTTCTACAGCTGTAACGTTCCGTGATTGTTGAAGAGCATACTGCAACGTGATGTTTCCAAAGTAACTCTTATCCCAGTTGTAGACAGGTGTGTTGGTGCCAGGATAGTTATATGGTACGTCGTGAACAACCGAAGCGGTTGAGTCATAGATATCGTACTCCAAGGCTGGCGCGTAATCTGTGATGGGTTTCATGGTTGAACCCCAGTCGCGGTTTGTTTCGACAGCTTGGTTCATACCGAAGGAAACATTGCTAGATTGATGGCGTGCACCTAGCTGGGCAATCACCTTTCCGTTTGTGACATCAACGATGGTAGAAGCTACTTGCAACTCATCATCTGGATAATTAACGTATTCGTCGGTATTGTAGATATCCCAGAGACGTTGTTGAACGGCTGGATCAACATTGGTATAAACTTCCATTCCCGTTGTCAAAAGGTTGTAGCCTGTTTCTTGTTCGACTTGATCAATCACTTCTTTGAGGTAATTGTCCATATACGGAGGATAGCTATTAGCAGATTTTAGACTTTGAAGTCCGTCTGTAATAGGAGTGTTAATGGCTTTTTCGTATTGTTCGGCTGTAATGTAACCTTGTCCCTTCATCTCGGAGAGAACCAGATCTCGGCGTTCTTGTGCCGCTTCTGGATGAGAGTAGGGATCATACTGATTTGGAGCCTGGGGCATTCCAGCTAGGAGAGCCAATTGAGGTAGACTTAAATCTTTGAGGTCTTTACCATAGTAGTTTTGGGCTGCCGTTTGCATCCCGTAATTTCCGTTGGACATATAGACCTTGTTGATGTAGTAAGTTAGGATCTCTTGTTTGGTTGCTTTTTGTTCTAACTGAACGGCTAGCCAAGCTTCCTGTGCCTTACGTGAAAGTGTTTGATCAGATGTTGACGTTGAGAAATAGGTTAGTTTAATCAACTGCTGTGTCAAGGTAGAACCACCTTGAAGACCACCCCCACCACGGAGGTTTCGTAAGGAAGCGCCTAGGATACGAATCGTATCTACTCCTCGGTGACTGAAGAAACGATGATCTTCAATAGAGACAATTGCATTGACCAGCTCCGTAGGGATTTCATTAGCCTGTGCATTGACACGGCGCTCAGAACCCAGATCAGCGATCAGTTCATTTTTGCTGTCATAGATCTTACTAGACGTTGTAGCGACTAGTTTGCTTTCGGATAGAGCCGGAGCCTTGCTTACATAGTACAGAAAAAGGCCTCCACCTAGCATAATAGCTGCGATAAATAAGGTCAAAAGGCAGATACTGACATACTTAGCTATTCGCAGGAAAGTTTGTTTGTTCATCTTGTTTTACCACCTAGTAAATGTTCTTTGATAACTTCGAGATAGGGAATCTGTGGAAAGGCACCAGGCTCAATCCTATATCCATTTTCTCGAATATATCCAAGTGGCATTGACTTTTGTCCCATATCTTGATGATAGAAACGAATCAAATCAATGGCCGACAATAAGTAGGTTTCTTGCTGAGAAGAAAAGTGAAGGAGGACAAAGCAGATTCCTTGCTGGGCAAGAACTTGTTCCATATGCTGGATCTGATGGAGATGAAAATTCTTCATCGGAATCGCATGTTTTTGCCTGGTTTCCTTTGCTTCAAAGTCGATGTAGTATCCATCATAAACCCCTGAATAGTCAGTCGTTGAGGCCTGTCTAAAGTAGGCTTCAACGATCTTGGCTCGACTTCGTTGGGGATAGTCGACACGTACGATTTGGATGGGAGTCGGTTTCTTGTGAATCACTGCCAATCCATGTGACAAATAGTAGTCGTTCGTAGCGTTGATCATCTTTTCAAAAGACATTCCCCGATTTGCGAAATTTTTAGTTTGTGACGGGGGGGCTTGTCTCTTCTGTGATGAAAGTTTATGTGGATAGTTGACCATAATTCTCCTTATTGGTACAATAACATCACTCTATTATATCATAAATTTACAAAGAAAGGGTTAAAAATGACAACAGCCTTGATTTTAGGTTATTCAGCCTTCGACCTTGGTCTCTTTAATGACAAGGATATTCGCGTTGATATTATCAAAACAGCCATTCAGAGAGATCTAGAACGTCTAGCAGAAGAAGGGGTGACCTGGCTTGTCTTTACAGGAACTCTGGGCTTTGAGTACTGGGTGCTTCAAGTGGCAAAAGACATGCAAGCAGACTATGGCTTTCAGTTGGCGACCATTTTTGATTTTGAAACCCATGGTAGTAATTGGAATGAAGCAAATCAAGCGAAATTGAGTGAGTTCAAGCAGGTTGACTTTGTCAAATACGCCTATCCACAATATGAGCACAAGGGACAATTACGCGATTATCAGAAATTTCTGCTGGAAAATACGGAAGGGTGCTATCTCTTTTATGACGAAGAAAATGAAACCAAGCTACAGTATTTTTACCAGATGATGAAAAATAAAGAAGGCTATATTACAAAAAGATTAACATTTGAGGATCTGAACGAAATAGTGGAAAATTTTTCCGAAAAGTGAGGCTTTGACCTTGATTTTTGTTTGTCTTTTTTTATATAATAAGAATAGCAATCAAGAATGGAGAGAGAAATGGCAAGTATTATTTTTTCAGCAAAAGATATTTTTGAACAAGAGTTTGGACGTGAAGTTCGCGGATATAGTAAGGCAGAGGTAGACGAGTTCCTAGATGATGTGATCAAGGATTATGAGACTTACGCAGCTTTGGTCAAATCTCTTCGTCAGGAAATTGCTGATTTGAAGGAGGAATTGTCTAACAAGCCACAGGCAAGTTCTACTCAACAAAGTTCTATCGAAGTAACAAGTTCTACTCCAATGACAAATTTTGATATTTTGAAACGATTGAATCGACTTGAAAAAGAAGTATTCGGTAAGCAAATCGTAGACAATTCTGAGTTGTAATTAGGTGTCTATTAGATGCAATTTTTGGATAATCGCGTGAAGAGAATCCCTTTTCATGAGGAAAGTCCATGCTAGCACAGGCTGTGATGCCTGTAGTGTTTGTGCTAGGCGAAACCATAAGCCTAGGGACGAGAGATCGTTACGGCAGTCGAAATGGCTAAGTCTTTGGATAGGTCAGAGTAAGCTTGAAAGTGCCACAGTGACGGAGTCTTTCTGGAAACGGAGAGAGTGGAACGCGGTAAACCCCTCAAGCTAGCAACCCAAATTTTGGTCGGGGCATGGAGTGCACGGAAACGAACGTAGTACTCTGACTGCTATCAGCTATAGGCTGTTAGCGGTAGACAGATGATTATCGAAGGAAGTGGTCCTAGTCACTTCTGGAACAAAACATGGCTTATAGAAAATTGCATATAGGTTGGGGCTGAGAACTTTTTCTCAACCTCATTTTTTAAAGTGAACAAAAGAAAGGTCTTGCAAGACTAGAAATGAAAGAAAAATTTAATTTAATCGCAACTGCTGCGGCGGGTCTCGAGGCTGTCGTTGGACGTGAGGTGCGAGACCTGGGCTATGATTGCCAGGTTGAAAATGGCCGTGTTCGTTTTCAAGGAGATGTGAAGGCAATCATCGAGACCAACCTTTGGCTTCGTGCAGCTGACCGTATCAAGATTGTAGTTGGGAGCTTTCCGGCTAAGACCTTTGAAGAACTTTTCCAAGGAGTTTTTGCTCTAGATTGGGAAAACTATCTCCCGCTCGGGGCACGTTTCCCTATTTCAAAGGCCAAATGTGTCAAGTCTAAACTGCACAATGAGCCTAGTGTTCAGGCTATTTCCAAGAAGGCGGTTGTGAAGAAACTGCAAAAACACTATGCCCGCCCAGAAGGTGTTCCCTTGATGGAAAATGGTCCTGAGTTTAAGATAGAGGTGTCCATCCTTAAAGATGTGGCAACTGTCATGATTGACACGACAGGTTCTAGCCTCTTTAAGCGCGGTTATCGTACGGAAAAGGGTGGAGCTCCTATCAAGGAAAACATGGCAGCAGCCATTTTACAACTCTCTAACTGGTATCCAGACAAGCCCTTGATCGATCCGACCTGTGGTTCAGGAACTTTCTGTATCGAGGCGGCTATGATGGCTAGAAAGATGGCGCCGGGGCTTCGCCGTTCCTTTGCTTTTGAGGAATGGAACTGGGTTAGCGATCGGTTAATCCAAGAAGTTCGCACAGAGGCTGCTAAGAAAATCGATCGTGAGATAGAATTGGATATTATGGGCTGTGATATTGATGCTCGGATGGTTGAGACTGCTAAGGCCAATGCTCAAGCAGCTGGTGTAGCTGGAGATATCACTTTTAAACAAATGCGGGTACAGGATTTGCGTTCAGACAAGATCAATGGCGTTATCATTTCCAATCCACCATATGGGGAGCGCTTGTCTGATGATGCAGGAGTTACAAAGCTCTATGCAGAAATGGGGCAGGTCTTTGCGCCATTGAAAACCTGGAGCAAATTTATCCTGACGAGTGACGAAGCTTTTGAAAGTAAGTACGGAAGCCCAGCGGATAAAAAGCGCAAACTTTATAACGGAACCTTAAAAGTGGATTTGTATCAATACTTTGGTCAGCGTGTGAAGCGCCAAGAGGTAAAGTAGAAAGGAAGACAGATGAGTAAAAAAAGACACAATCGTCATAAAAAAGAGCATCAAGAATCCAAATTTGATTTTGACGAGGCGAAAGATCTGACAGTTGGTCAAGTCATCCGTAAAAATGAAGAAGTTGAAGCTGGAGTATTGCCTGAGGACAATATCTTGGATAAATACATCAAACAGCACCGCGAGGAAATCGAGGCGGACAAGTTTGAAACACGTCAATTTAAAAAAGAAGAACTGCAGGAAGCTCAGGCTCAAGAAGAATTGACGACACAGGAAATCTCAGAAATCACTGAAGAGTCGGCACCAATCATAGAGGAACCCGAGACAGTTTCAGAAGAAACGGTGTCAGACTCAGTGGAAACTACAAGCTCGGATGTGATTTTGCCTCCTTTGGGAGAAGAAAATCAAGACTTGGAACCGCTTGTGTTGGAAAAGCAAACGCCAGCAGAGGTTGCTGATGAGAAAGAAGAGGAAGAGACGGCTCTACTTTCACGCTCAGCTCAGGCAGAATCAGAAACAGTTTCTAATTCTAAAAAGAAGCGCGTGTTTGTTATCGGTTCAGCCCTAGCAGCAGCCCTTATCTTGGCAGGTAGTTACTATATCTATCACCAAGTAAACCGCTCCAACCAAGCCATCCAGTCTTCTCAGTCTTCTTCTAACAATCAAGAAACACAAACAGCCCTACAAGAGTTTAATACCCTCTACGATGCCTTTTATACGGATGCTAATAAAACAGCTTTGAAAAATAGTCAGTTTGACAAGTTGAACCAACTCAAGGCTCAACTAGATAAACTCGAAGGTAGCCGAGAGCACACTCTGGCCAAGTCTAAGTATGATAGTTTAGAAACTCAAATCAAGGCTGTGCAAGAAGTGAATAATCAGTTTGAAACTCCAGCAATTACTGACGGTGTCTTGGATACCAATGCAAAGGTCAAGGCAGACGCTAAATTTACAGAAATTAAAACAGGAAATACAGAGCTAGATAAACTGTTAGATAAGGCCATTAGCCTGGGTAAGAGCCAGCAAACAAGCGCCTCTAGTTCTAGTTCAAGTAGCAGTAGCCAAGAAAGTTCAAGTACAACGACTGATAGCAGTACGAGCAGTTCGTCTGCTTCATCAAGTTCAGCATCTGCCAGCAGACCAGAAAGTGGAGGTTTGTCTAGCGATGGTGTCAATCTTCAAAGAAGTGCTAGTCGTGTACCGTACAACCAATCCGCTGTAGAGGATAGCAACAACCCTGCCTGGACTTTTGCGGACGGTGTCCTTGAACAAATCCTAGCAACGTCACGCGCTCGTGGCTATATCACTGGCAATCAATATATCCTAGAACGGGTCAATATCGTAAACGGAAACGGTTATTACAACCTCTACAAACCAGATGGAACCTATCTCTTTACTCTTAACTGTAAGACAGGATACTTTGTCGGTAATGGGGCTGGTCACGCGGATGACTTGGATTACTAGGAGTCCGTTACAAAATTCTTTCCTTTCATAGGTAAAAATGATAAAATAAAACATATTAAACAAGAGGAGTGTCACATGACAAAAGCTAACTTTGGTGTCGTAGGTATGGCCGTAATGGGTCGTAACCTTGCCCTAAATATCGAATCTCGTGGTTATACAGTTGCCATTTACAACCGTAGTAAAGAAAAAACAGAAGACGTGATTGCTTGCCATCCAGAAAAGAACTTTGTGCCAAGCTATGACGTTGAAAGCTTTGTAAACTCAATCGAAAAACCTCGTCGTATCATGCTCATGGTTCAAGCTGGACCTGGTACAGATGCAACTATCCAAGCCCTTCTTCCACACCTTGACAAGGGTGATATCTTGATAGATGGAGGAAACACTTTCTATAAAGATACCATCCGTCGTAATGAAGAACTAGCAAACTCAGGTATCAACTTTATCGGTACTGGAGTTTCTGGTGGTGAAAAAGGTGCCCTTGAAGGTCCTTCTATCATGCCTGGTGGCCAAAAAGAAGCCTACGAATTGGTTGCTGATGTTCTTGAAGAAATCTCAGCTAAAGCACCAGAAGATGGCAAGCCATGTGTGACTTACATCGGTCCTGATGGAGCTGGTCACTATGTGAAAATGGTCCACAACGGTATTGAGTACGGTGACATGCAATTGATCGCAGAAAGCTATGACCTCATGCAACACTTGCTCGGTCTTTCTGCAGAAGATATGGCTGAAATCTTTACTGAGTGGAATAAGGGTGAATTGGACAGCTATTTGATTGAAATCACAGCTGATATCTTGAGCCGCAAAGACGATGAAGGTCAAGATGGACCAATCGTAGACTACATCCTGGATGCTGCAGGAAACAAAGGAACTGGTAAATGGACTAGCCAATCAGCACTTGACCTTGGTGTGCCATTGTCACTAATTACTGAGTCAGTATTTGCCCGCTATATCTCTACATACAAAGAAGAGCGTGTACATGCTAGCAAGGTGCTACCAAAACCAGCTGCCTTCAAGTTTGAAGGGAACAAGGCTGAGTTGATTGAAAAAATCCGTCAAGCCCTTTACTTCTCAAAAATCATCTCATACGCACAAGGTTTTGCTCAATTGCGTGTGGCTTCTAAAGAAAATAACTGGAACTTGCCATTTGCGGATATCGCATCTATCTGGCGTGATGGCTGTATCATCCGTTCTCGTTTCTTGCAAAAGATCACAGATGCCTACAACCGTGATGCAGACCTTGCAAACCTTCTCTTAGATGAGTACTTCTTGGATGTTACTGCTAAGTACCAACAAGCAGTTCGTGATATCGTAGCTCTTGCGGTTCAAGCTGGTGTACCAGTACCAACCTTCTCAGCAGCTATTACTTACTTTGATAGCTATCGTTCAGCAGACCTTCCAGCTAACTTGATCCAAGCGCAACGTGACTACTTTGGTGCCCACACTTACCAACGTAAAGACAAAGAAGGAACCTTCCACTACTCTTGGTATGACGAAAAATAAGTAGGTCTGCCATGGGGAAACGGATTTTATTACTTGAGAAAGAACGAAATCTCGCTCATTTTCTCAGTCTGGAACTCCAAAAAGAGCAATACCGTGTTGATCTTGTAGAGGAGGGGCAAAAAGCCCTCTCCATGGCTCTCCAGACAGATTATGACTTGATTTTACTGAATGCTCGTCTGGGGGATATGACGGCCCAGGATTTTGCAGAGAGGCTGAGTCGGACAAAACCAGCCTCAGTGATCATGGTCTTGGACCATCGCGAAGAATTGCAAGACCAGATTGAGACAATCCAGCGCTTCGCCGTTTCTTACATCTATAAGCCAGTGATTATTGATCAGCTGGTGGCTCGTATTTCAGCGATTTTCCGAGGTCGGGACTTTATCGACCAACACTGTAGTCAGATGAAGGTCCCAACGTCTTACCGCAATTTGCGTATGGATGTAGAACATCATACCGTTTATCGTGGCGAGGAGATGATTGCTCTGACGCGCCGTGAGTATGACCTTTTGGCCACTCTCATGGGAAGCAAGAAGGTCTTGACTCGTGAGCAGTTGTTGGAAAGTGTTTGGAAGTACGAAAGTGCGACAGAAACCAATATCGTGGATGTTTATATCCGTTATCTACGTAGCAAGCTTGATGTAAAAGGTCAAAAAAGCTACATTAAAACAGTGCGTGGTGTTGGTTACACCATGCAAGAATAGAAAAGCAGTTGCAGTTGTGTAACTGCTTTTTTTGAGGAACTCCTATATATTGACATACAGTCGGGCCTTTGCTACAATCAGTTATGGAGGAAAGATCTAATGAAAAAATTTAAAATAATGATGCAAGTTGAACTCGCAGTCTTCTTTCTTGGTCTGTTAGCGACAAGTACAGTATTGGCGGATACCACAGGTGGATAGTTTGTTGATAAGGACAATAGAAAATACTATATAAAAGATGACCATAAAGCGATCTATTGGCATAAAATAGACGGTAAAATGTACTATTTTGATGATGGAGAAATGGTAGTCGGCTGGCAATACTTAGAAATTCCTGGGACGGGTTATCGTGATGATTTATTTGATAATCGTCCAGTTTTCGAAATTGGCCTTCAATATAAATGGTACTACTTTGATCAAGATGGGGTATTACAAGAATTTGTTGGCTGGCAACAATTAGAGGTTAAAGATTCATTAACTGTTGGTAAAAAATATGGTGAAGGCTTTGAAGGCCCAGAAGTTCTTAAATTAGCAAATTATTACTTTAATGAAGATCATTCTTTAAAGACAGGTTGGCTCTACGATCAATCTAACTGGTACTATCTAGCAAAAACAGGTCATTTAGGAAAAGACTACCTTGGTGGTGAAAGACGTGCGGGTTGGATAAACGATGATTCGACTTGGTACTACCTAGATCCAACAACTGGTATTATGCAAACTGGTTGGCAATATCTAGGTAATAAGTGGTACTACCTCCGCTCATCGGGAGCTATGGCGACTGGTTGGTATCAGGAAGACTCCACTTGGTATTATCTAGATGCTCAAAATGGAGATATAAAGACAGGCTGGGCTTATGTTGGTAATAAGTGGTACTACCTTCGTTCATCAGGAGCTATGGCAACTGGTTGGATTAAGGATGGTTCGACTTGGTATTACCTAGACCAACCAAATGGTTCTATGAAGACAGGTTGGTTTAAGGTCGGTGGCAAATGGTACTATGCTTATAGCTCAGGCGCTTTAGCAGTTAGTACAAGAGTGGATGGCTACTACGTCAACTATAATGGCGAATGGGTCCAATAATGAAAGAGGCGATTGTGAAGGAAACAATCGCTTTTTTTGTGAAAATATAATAAAATAGATAGGAGAAAATACTACTGTATGAAAAGTAAGACGGTCTTTTCGTCTAGTTGAAGGAAAAAATGACAAAAAAAGTTGGTGTCGGTCAGGCACATAGTAAGATTATTTTAATAGGGGAGCATGCGGTCGTTTACGGTTATCCTGCCATTTCCCTGCCTCTTTTGGAGGTGGAGGTGACTTGTAAGGTAGTTCCTGCAGCGAGTCCTTGGCGTCTCTATGAGGAGGATACCTTGTCCATGGCAGTTTATGCTTCGCTGGAGTATTTGGATATCAAAGAAGCCTGTATTCGCTGTGTGATTGACTCAGCTATTCCTGAAAAACGGGGGATGGGTTCGTCAGCAGCTATCAGCATAGCGGCCATTCGAGCTGTTTTTGACTACTATCAAGCCGACTTGCCTCATGATGTGCTAGAAATCTTGGTCAATCGGGCTGAGATGATTGCCCATATGAATCCTAGTGGTTTGGATGCAAAAACCTGTCTCAGTGACCAACCCATTCGCTTTATTAAAAACGTTGGTTTTACAGAACTTGAGATGAACCTATCCGCTTATTTGGTGATTGCAGATACAGGCGTTTATGGTCATACACGCGAAGCTATCCAAGTGGTTCAAAGTAAGGGCAAGGATGCCTTACCGTTTTTGCATGCCTTGGGAGAATTGACCCAGCAAGCAGAAGATGCGATTAGACGAAAAGATGCTGAAAGACTGGGACAAATCCTCAGTCAAGCGCATTTACATTTAAAAGAAATTGGTGTCAGCAGCCCTGAGGCAGACTCCCTCGTTGAAACGGCTCTGAGCCATGGTGCTCTAGGTGCCAAGATGAGTGGTGGTGGACTTGGGGGCTGTATTATCGCCTTGGTAGCCAATCTGGACCAAGCGCAAGAACTAGCAAAACGATTAGAAGAGAAAGGAGCTGTTCAGACATGGATCGAAAGCCTGTAACAGTACGTTCCTACGCAAATATTGCCATTATCAAATATTGGGGAAAGAAAAAAGAAAAAGAGATGGTTCCCGCTACTAGCAGTATCTCTCTTACTTTGGAAAATATGTACACAGAGACGACTTTGTCGCCTCTACCGACGGATGCGACTGCTGATGCCTTTTATATCAATGGTCAGCTCCAAAATGAGGCTGAGCATGCCAAAATGAGCAAAATCATTGACCGCTACCGTCCAGATGGTGAGGGATTTGTCCGAATTGATACCCAAAACAACATGCCTACTGCGGCTGGCTTGTCATCCAGTTCTAGTGGTTTGTCCGCCTTGGTCAAGGCATGTAATACTTATTTCAAGCTTGGTTTGAATCGGAGCCAGTTGGTGCAGGAGGCTAAGTTTGCCTCAGGTTCTTCCTCCCGCAGTTTTTATGGACCACTGGGTGCCTGGGATAAGGATAGTGGGGAAATTTACCCTGTAGAGACAGACCTGAAACTAGCTATGATTATGTTGGTGCTAGAGGACAAGAAAAAACCAATTTCTAGCCGTGATGGTATGAAACTTTGTGTGGAAACCTCGACGACTTTTGATGACTGGGTGCGTCAGTCTGAGAAGAATTATCAGGATATGCTGGTTTATCTCAAAGAGAATGATTTTGCAAAGGTTGGGGAATTAACGGAGAAAAATGCCCTTGCTATGCACGCTACGACGAAAACAGCATCACCAGCCTTTTCATATCTAACGGATGCGACTTATGAAGCGATGGACTTTGTCCGCCAACTTCGTGAGCAAGGGGAGGCTTGCTACTTTACCATGGATGCTGGTCCCAATGTCAAGGTTCTCTGTCAAGAGGAAGACCTGGAGCATTTGTCCGAAATCTTTGGTCAACGTTACCGCTTGATTGTGTCAAAAACAAAGGATTTGAGCCAAGATGATTGCTGTTAAAACTTGCGGGAAACTCTATTGGGCAGGTGAATATGCTATTTTAGAGCCAGGACAGTTAGCCTTGATAAAAGCTATCCCCATCTATATGAAGGCTGAGATTGCTTTTGCTGATAGCTACCGTATCTACTCAGATTTGTTTGATTTCGCAGTGGACTTGACGCCAAATCCTGACTACAGCTTGATTCAAGAAACGATTGCTTTGGTGGGAGACTTCCTTGCTGTTCGCGGTCAGACTTTGCGACCTTTTTCCTTGGAAATCCGTGGGAAAATGGAACGGGAAGGCAAAAAGTTCGGTCTGGGTTCTAGTGGTAGCGTCGTTGTCTTGGTGATCAAGGGCTTGCTGGTTCTATATGGTATTACGGTTGATCCGGAACTCTTGTTCAAGCTGGCTAGCGCGGTCTTGCTCAAGCGAGGCGACAATGGTTCTATGGGAGACCTTGCCTGTATTGTGGCAGAAGATTTGGTTCTCTACAAGTCATTTGATCGAAAGAAGATAGCTGCTTGTTTGAAAGAAGAAAGCTTGGCAACAGTTTTGGAGCGTGATTGGGGCTTTTCTATCTCACACGTACAACCTGCCCTAGAATGTGATTTCCTAGTGGGATGGACCAAGGAAGTAGCTGTATCGAGTCAAATGGTCAAGCAAATCAAGCAAAACATCAATCAGAATTTTTTAAGTTCCTCAAAAGCAACGGTGTCTGCTTTGGTAGAAGCCTTGGAGCAGGGGAATGCAGAAAAAATTATCGAGCAGCTGGAAACAGCCAGTCAGCTTTTAGAAGGCTTGAGCCCAGATATTTACACACCTTCGCTGAGACAGTTGAAACAAGCCAGTCAAGATTTGCAGGCTGTTGCCAAGAGTAGTGGCGCTGGTGGAGGTGACTGTGGGATTGCCTTGAGTTTTTATGAGCAATCAACTGAAACCTTAAAAAATCGCTGGGCCAATCTGGGGATTGAGCTCTTATACCAAGAAAGGATAGGACATGACGACAAATCGTAAGGACGAGCATATCCGCTATGCCCTTGAGCAGAAAAGTTCCTATAATAGCTTTGATGAGGTGGAGTTGATTCATTCTTCCCTGCCTCTTTACGACCTGGATGAGATTGATTTGTCTACAGAATTTGCAGGTCGAAAGTGGGACTTTCCTTTTTATATCAATGCCATGACGGGTGGAAGCGATAAGGGGAGAGAAATCAATCAAAAGCTGGCTCAGGTGGCAGAAGCCTGTGGGATTTTGTTTGTGACGGGATCTTATAGCGCAGCCCTCAAAGATCCAACAGATGACTCTTTTTCTGTCAAATCTAGCCATCCAAATCTCCTCCTTGGAACCAATATTGGCTTGGACAAGCCTGTTGAGTTAGGACTTCAGACTGTGCAAGAGATGAATCCTATTCTCCTGCAAGTGCACGTTAACGTCATGCAGGAATTGCTCATGCCGGAGGGAGAAAGGAAGTTCAGAAGCTGGCAATCGCATCTGGCAGATTATAGCAAGCGGATCCCTGCTCCTATTATTCTAAAGGAAGTGGGCTTTGGAATGGATGTGAAGACCATCGAAAGAGCCTATGATCTGGGCGTTCGAACTGTTGACCTGTCAGGTCGTGGTGGTACCAGCTTTGCTTACATCGAAAACCGTCGCAGTGGCCAGCGTGACTATCTCAATCAATGGGGACAATCCACCATGCAAACTCTTCTCAATGCCCAAGACTGGAAAGACAAAGTCGAACTCTTGGTTAGCGGAGGCGTTCGGAATCCGCTAGATATGATTAAGTGCCTGGTATTTGGTGCCAAGGCTGTAGGACTGTCACGTACTGTTCTAGAGTTGATTGAAACCTACTCCGTCGAAGAGGTGATTGGTATTGTCCAAGGCTGGAAAGAAGATCTGCGTTTGATCATGTGTGCTCTTAATTGTGCCACCATAGCAGATCTGCAAAACGTAGACTATATTCTTTACGGCAAACTCAAAGAAGCTAAAGATCAGATGTAGAGAGGTCGGGACAAGAATCCCGCCCTTTTTTGTAGTCTTTTGTCCAACGGTAGTGGGCTGAAAGAACCTAGCTTGTAGGAGCGATTTCTGTCCTATCTCCTTTTTCCATCCTCAGACCGAGGTGACTTTTTTGAATTGTGATAAAATAGAAGGGAGAGGAAGCACTATGAAAAAATTTCAAATCTTTTTATTTATTGAAGCCTGTCTGTTGACGGGAGCTCTGATTTTGATGGTATCAGAGCATTTTTCGCGTTTTCTACTGATTCTATTCCTCTTTCTTCTCCTGATACGCTATTATGCAGGCAAAGAGGGCAACAACTTTCTCCTCCTTGTGGCTACCATTCTTTTCTTTTTCATCGTCATGCTCAATCCCTTTGTGATTTTAGCTATCTTTGTAGCGGTCATATACAGCCTCTTTCTTCTCTATCCGATGATGAATCAAGAAAGAGAGGAGACCGATTTGGTCTTTGAAGAGGTGGTGACAGTTAAAAATGAAAAGAATCGTTGGTTTGGCAATCTCCATCATTTCTCTAGTCACCAGACCTGCCAGTTTGATGATATCAACCTCTTTCGCCTCATGGGCAAGGACACCATTCATTTAGAAAGAGTTATCCTAACCAATCATGACAATGTCATTATCCTTAGAAAGATGGTCGGAACGACTAGAATTATCGTACCTGTAGATGTGGAAATTAGTCTCAGTGTCAACTGCCTCTATGGAGATCTTACCTTCCTTCATCAACCTAAGAGATCCCTTCGCAATGAACACTATCATCAGGAAACCAGGGACTATCTCAAGAGTAACAAGAGCGTCAAAATTTTCCTAACTACTATGGTTGGCGATGTGGAGGTGGTCAGAGGATGAAAAAGCAATCGTATCTGTTAATCGGCCTGACTTCCCTCCTCTTTCTCCTCTTTTTGGCTAATAGTTTACTTGATATTTTTGAACTGGATTGGTCCTATTTGCTACAGGATATCGAGAAAACAGAGAAACTCATCTTCTTGATCTTGGTCTTTAGCCTTTCCATGACCTTCTTTTTTGTCCTCTTTTGGCGCGTGATAGAAGAAGTCTCTCGCAGAAAAATGCAAGTTAATCTCAAGCGACTGCTGGCAGGAAAAGAGGTAATTTCCTTTGCAGATCCAGACTTGGACGCCAGTTTTAAGTCCTTGTCTGGCAAGCTCAACCTCTTGACAGAAGCTGTTCAAAAAGCTGAAAATCAAGGCCTGGTCAGGGAAGAAGAAATCATCGAGAAAGAAAGAAAGCGGATTGCACGTGACCTGCACGATACAGTTAGTCAGGAGTTGTTTGCGGCCCATATGATTTTATCAGGTGTCAGTCAGCAGGTTTTGAAGCTGGATAGAGAAAAGATGCAGACCCAGTTGCAAAGTGTCGCAGCTATTCTCGAAACAGCCCAGAAAGATTTGCGGGTTTTGCTCCTACATTTGCGACCTGTTGAGTTGGAAGAGAAGAGTTTGGTTGAGGGGATTCAAATCCTCTTAAAAGAGCTTGAGGACAAGAGTGATCTCAAGGTTAGTCTCAAGCAAAATGTGTCTAAATTGCCTAAGAAAATCGAAGAACATATCTTCCGTATTCTTCAGGAGTTGATCAGCAATACCCTTCGCCATGCTCAGGCATCTTGCCTAGATGTCTACCTCTATCAGACAGATGTTGAATTGCAGCTGAAGGTGGTGGACAATGGGATTGGATTCCAGTTAGGGAGTTTAGACGGCTTGAGTTATGGACTGCGAAATATCAAGGAGCGGGTCGAAGATATGGCAGGAACGGTTCAACTTTTGACAGCTCCAAAGCAAGGACTGGCGGTTGATATCCGTATTCCCCTGCTAGACAAGGAATCATAAAGGAGTAGAGATGAAAATTTTACTGGTAGATGACCATGAAATGGTCCGATTGGGCTTGAAAAGCTACTTTGACCTCCAAGATGATGTAGAAGTTGTGGGCGAGGCGGCCAACGGTATTCAAGGGATTTCCTTGGCCTTGAAACTGCGTCCAGATGTCATTGTCATGGATATCGTCATGCCTGAGATGAATGGGATTGACGCGACCTTGGCCATCCTCAAAGAATGGCCTGAAGCCAAGATATTAATTGTCACCTCTTACTTGGACAATGAAAAAATTATGCCGGTCTTGAATGCGGGTGCCAAAGGTTATATGCTCAAGACTTCTAGTGCAGACGAACTGCTTCATGCCGTCCGCAAGGTGGCTGCTGGAGAGCTTGCTATTGAACAAGAGGTCAGCAAGAAGGTCGAATACCACCGTAATCATATGGAGCTTCATGAGGAGCTGACTGCGCGTGAGCGAGACGTGCTCCAACTCATCGCTAAGGGCTACGAAAATCAACGCATTGCAGATGAACTCTTCATCTCTCTCAAGACGGTCAAGACCCACGTGTCCAACATCCTAGCCAAGCTTGAGGTCAGTGATCGCACCCAGGCTGCGGTCTATGCCTTTCAGCACCACTTGGTTGGGCAGGAGAACTTTTAGATGAGTCTTGTAGATTTACTTGAGGAGCTAGAAGCAGCAAAAGATCCGAAAAAGGCAGGCCCCATGGAAGCCTATATGCGTCATCAATTTCCCTTTTTAGGTATTGAAGGTCCTGAAAGAAATGAGCTTTATAGAAAATACTTTCCAAGCGCGAAAAAAACAAAGATGATCGATTGGGATTTTGTAGATATCTGCTGGGAAAAGGAGCCTAGAGAATACCAGTATGTGGCTGCCAACTATTTGAAAGCCATGCAGTCTTATCTAACGAAGGACGATTTGCCTAAACTTGAGCGTCTGGTCGTGACCAAGTCCTGGTGGGACACGGTAGATATCTTAGATCGAGTAGTAGGAAGTTTGGTAGCCGACTATCCGGAACTTGAAGAAGTGATTTTAAAATGGAGCCTATCAGATAATATCTGGCTGAGACGAGTCGCTATTGACCACCAGTTGTTAAGGAAAGAGAAAACAAATGTCCAACTAATGGAAAAGATCCTACTCAATAATCTGGACCAGACAGAATTTTTTATCAACAAAGCCATCGGCTGGGCTCTAAGAGACTACTCTAAAACCAATCCCGAATGGGTAGCACGTTTTATTGAAAAAAATAAGAAGAGAATGGCTGAACTTAGTATCAGGGAAGCGAGCAAGTACCTCTAGCACTATTGAAAAGCGCATTCATTACTTGAAAATTAACCGTAGTTTATGCTATAATAGACTGTATTTAAAAAATTTTAAGGAGAAATGACAGAATGTCTGTATCATTTGAAAACAAAGAAACAAACCGTGGAGTCTTGACTTTCACTATCTCTCAAGACCAAATCAAACCAGAATTGGACCGTGTATTTAACTCAGTAAAGAAAACTCTTAACGTTCCTGGTTTCCGTAAAGGTCACCTTCCACGCCCTATCTTCGACCAAAAATTTGGTGAAGAAGCTCTTTATCAAGATGCAATGAACGCACTTTTGCCAAACGCTTATGAAGCTGCAGTAAAAGAAGCTGGTCTTGAAGTGGTTGCGCAACCAAAAATTGACGTAACTTCAATGGAAAAAGGTCAAGACTGGGTTATCACTGCTGAAGTCGTGACAAAACCTGAAGTAAAATTGGGTGACTACAAAAACCTTGAAGTATCAGTTGATGTAGAAAAAGAAGTGACAGATGCTGACGTTGAAGAACGTATCGAACGCGAACGCAACAACTTGGCTGAATTGGTTATCAAAGAAGGCGCTGCTGAAAATGGCGACACTGTTGTGATTGACTTCGTTGGTTCTATCGACGGTGTTGAATTTGACGGCGGAAAAGGTGAAAACTTCTCACTTGGACTTGGATCAGGTCAATTCATTCCTGGTTTTGAAGACCAATTGGTTGGACACTCAGCTGGCGAAACTGTTGATGTTATCGTAACATTCCCAGAAGACTACCAAGCAGAAGACCTTGCAGGTAAAGAAGCTAAATTCGTAACAACTATCCACGAAGTAAAAGCAAAAGAAGTTCCAGCTCTTGACGATGAACTTGCAAAAGATATCGACGAAGAAGTGGAAACTCTTGACGAATTGAAAGAAAAATACCGCAAAGAATTGACTGCTGCGAAAGAAGAAGCATACAAAGATGCCGTTGAAGGTGCAGCAATTGATAAAGCTGTAGAAAACGCTGAAATCGTAGAACTTCCAGAAGAAATGATCCACGAAGAAGTTCACCGTTCAGTAAATGAATTCCTTGGAAACTTGCAACGCCAAGGTATCAACCCTGACATGTACTTCCAAATCACTGGAACTACTCAAGAAGACCTTCACAAACAATACGAAGCAGAAGCTGAGTCACGTACGAAGACTAACCTTGTTATCGAAGCAGTTGCCAAAGCTGAAGGATTTGACGCTTCAGAAGAAGAAATCCAAAAAGAAATCGAGCAATTGGCAGCAGACTACAACATGGAAGTTGCACAAGTTCA
The DNA here is from genome assembly GCF_019929365.1 of Streptococcus oralis. Lineage (GTDB taxonomy): Bacteria > Bacillota > Bacilli > Lactobacillales > Streptococcaceae > Streptococcus > Streptococcus oralis_BT. The sequence continues at coordinate 19,107 of NZ_JAHZPH010000002.1, forward strand.
AAACTTGCTTTCAGCTGACATGTTGAAACACGATATCACTATCAAAAAAGCTGTTGAATTGATTACAAGCACTGCAACAGTAAAATAATTTTAAAAGAGAAAAAGCCCACCTGACTAGGTGGGTTTTCTGCTTGTCTATTTTCCAAAAATCTCTTTGAGGTCTGCATCTGTAATCCCGATCATGGCTGGGATGCTAGACCAGTTTTCCTCGGTGAGGATGTAGGATTGTTCAGAGTCACTTGCTGTGGTAGTTTCAGAGAAGGCTTGTTTGCTTTCTTCAATATTAGTTTCAATTAAATCACTGAAACGCTCAATCAGATAGGTCTTGCGGGCAGTCCCGATATGCTTGACTGCATAGTCAAAGGCCTGTAATTCACCAAGAAGGATGAGCTTGCTCTTGGCCCGTGTGATAGCTGTATAGATGAGATTGCGCTCCAGCATGCGCTTGCTAGCACTGGTGATGGGCAGGATGACAACAGGAAACTCACTTCCTTGAGACTTATGGATGCTCATTGCATAGGCTAGTCGAATCTTGTACCATTCGTTACGTGGGTAGATGACCTCATTGCCATCAAAATCAATGACAATCTCGTCTTGTTTGGACTCGGTGTACTTTCCAGGAATCAGGTCAGTGATGTAGCCTAGGTCTCCATTAAAGACATTGACTTCGGCATCGTTGACTAGGTGAATGACCTTGTCCCCTGTTCGATAGTGACACTGAGTTGCTTCAAAGCTCACTTGCCCCTTTTGCTGAGGATTGAGCAGGTCTTGCATGAGTTGGTTGATGGCGTCAATACCAGCAGTTCCTCGATACATAGGCGCTAGCACCTGAATATCGCGAGCCGGAATGCCACTTCTGAGGGCAGCACCAAGAATTTTCTCAATCGTAGCTGGGATATGGCCACTAGCGATTTCAAAGTAGGAACGGTCAGCTTTTTTCTGGGTAAAGTCAGCTGGCAAGATGCCTTGTCGAATTTGACTCGCCAAGGTAACGATAGTTGATTCTTCGCTCTGACGGTAAATCCGTTCTAAACGAGTCTGCGGAATCAGGGATATCTGGAGCAGGTCGGCCAGAACTTGTCCAGGACTGACAGAAGGCAACTGGTCACTGTCTCCCACGATGAGGATTTTACTGTTAGAGGAGATATTGGAGAAGAGTTGGTTGGCTAGCCAAGTATCCACCATGGAAAACTCATCTACAATGATAAAATCGGCATCCAGATAATCTTCCAGATGACTGGTATCATCGTCTCCCGTCATCCCCAAATGACGGTGTATGGTCGCGCTAGGCAAACCTGTTAATTCATTCATGCGCCGAGCCGCTCGACCAGTTGGAGCAGCAAGAAGGATAGGCAGATTGCTTTTTTTCCTGAGATCAAGCCCTTCTAAAAGGGCATAAACAGCGATAATTCCATTGATAACAGTCGTCTTACCTGTACCAGGTCCACCTGTCAGGATAAAGACCTTGTTCTGGATAGCGTCGCAGATAGCCTGTTTTTGAATGCTATCGTACTGAATCCCCAGTTCTTGCTCGACAGTAGAGATATGCTTGTGAATGGTTTCCAAATCCTGATTTTTCTGCTTTTCTTTTTCAAGGATATGAACCAAGTGGCTACGGATGCCTTCCTCAGCGAAAAAGAGGCTATTATCAAAGATTTTAGTGTCAATCTGCTGAACCTTGTCTTCTTCAATCAGATGAGATAATTCCTGAGCGACTTGGCTGGGATCGAGTTCCACGGGACGGGAAGATTCGAGGAGAGTCAGGGTTTGTTCCAGCAAGTCTCGGGCTTCCATATAGGTATCGCCTGTATCCATACAACCTTGAAAGAGACTATGGACAAGGCCAGCACGGAAGCGCTCGGGAGCTTGGCTTTCGATACCTAGTTCGGCAGCTAATTGGTCAGCAATGGTAAAGCCCAAACCCTTGATATCCTCAACCAGTTGATAGGGATAATTTTCGACAATATCCAGCGTTTCTTCCTTGTAAAAGTCTTGAATCTGAAAGGCTAGTTTATTGGGAATGCCGTAGTTGGCCAGTTTTGCCAAAACCATCTCTGTCCCATAGTTGAGACGGAGGGTGGAGACAAAAGTCTCACGGTTTTTGGCAGAGAGTCCAGCAATGCTTTCCAGTTTTTCAGGATGCTCCAGAATTTCGTCTATGGTATTTTCGCCATAGGTATCAACGATTTTCTGGGCAGTCTTGAGACCGATTCCCTTAAAATGACTGCTGGAGAAATACTTGACCAAACCCTTGCTAGTGGGTTTTGCTCTTTCATAACGACTGATTTGTAGCTGTTCACCATACTTGGAGTGCTGAACGATTTGCCCCCAAAAGGTATAGTCTTCGCCCTCAATCACATCAGCCATGGTTCCTGTAACGATGATTTCAAAATCGTCAAAGTCCTCCGCATTGGTATCTTCGATATCTAGGAGGAGGATGCGATAGAAATTACTGACGTTTTCAAAAATAATGCGTTCAATGGTGCCTGAAAAATAAACTTCCATAGGTTTCCTTTACATGAGTTAATGAGAGTTGGACCTTAGCTTCTTTCAACAAGCTAGGAGACTAAAAGTCCTTCTTCTTGCAATAGAAAAAGAGACTGAGACTTAGCATTCTCGGCCTCTTCCTTATCTTAAAAAGTTCCGATACGGTTAAGTGGCCAGAAACGGAATTTTGCTTCACCTTTTATATCGCTGGCCTTGAAGGTACCGACATGACGGCTGTCGCTAGAGACTAGACGATCGTCACCAAGGAGAAGGTATTCGCCTTGAGGGACAGTATAGCTGAAGCTGGTATTGGAATTGATATCGACTGTAAAGGCCTGTGCCTTTTGAGCAAGTTCTCTAAAGTAAACTCCCTTATTGCCTTCAAATCCTTTTCCAGTATAGGTGTTCTGCAACTTTTCTGTTTTGAACAAGTTGAGGTACTCAGCTAGGTAAGGTTCATTCGTTTCTTCACCGTTGATAAAGAGTTTGTCATTTTCGTAGCGGATGGTATCTCCGGGCATACCGATGACCCTTTTGACAATGTCTTTATTTCCGTCTTCCTCATGCGCAACCACGATGTCGAAGCGGTCAATTGGGAGATGTTTAACAACGAAGAGAACTTCTCCGTCGGCTAGGGTAGGGTCCATCGAGTGTCCTTCCACGCGGACATTGCTCCAAAGGAAAATGCGGCTAAGGCCTACCAGCGCGATAATCAGGAAGAAAACTCCCCATTCTTTTAGAAATGATTTAAACGAATTCATGATTTACCTTTCTAGAAGTGCTTTGGCTTTTTCAGTGTTTTTAAAATGCAGTTTGGCACAGAAATGAAGTCCTTTCATTCCATAGGCCTGAAGGATTTTACTAGCAACCTTATCTGATGCAGTTCCAGCGCCACTTGGCAGTTGATAGCCCAGTTCTCGTCCCAGATTTTCTAGATTTTCAAGAAAGAGATCACGAGCGATGATGGAGCTAACCGCAACAGCCAGGTATTTGCCCTCAGCTTTTTCTTCCAAAGTGATCTTATTTGGGAAACGGTTGGCTTCTTGCGCCAAGTACTTATCATAGTTTTTTGGACTTGTAAAAGCATCAATCACGATTTTCTCTGGCTGGACCCCTTTTTGAAGCAGGAGAAAGATAGCCTGGTTGTGAAGGGCAACCTTTACAGAAACAGCATTGTAACGCTCTCCGATAACTTCGTTGTACTTGCTCGGTGAGAGAAGTAGTGCTTGATGTGGAATCTTTTCCTTGAGGATAGGGGCAATCTGACGAATCTTTTGGTCGGTCAGAGTCTTAGAATCCCCCACACCGAGTTTTCGTAGGAAGTCATACTGGTCAGGTGTCACGAAGGAAGCCACGACAGCTAGTCCGCCAAAGTAGGAACCATTTCCCACCTCATCAGTCCCAATCATAGGAAAATCTTGTCCACTGTTTTCTTGTTGAACCTCATAGCCAAAGAAACTGGCGTACTGCTCAGCAGCTTCGCCCTGGAGGAGAACTTTTCCTGAGGTATAGACGGAAACTGTTGCCTGAGGCAGTCGCAAAAAATAGCGGATATAGGGATTTTTACTAGGACTGAGAGCCTTCTGATACTGACTTAAAAAGCTCTGAATTTCCTGTTCACTTGGTGTGAGTGTGATACTTGCCATAGTCTCTATTGTACCACAAAAGCAGGAGAATTGGTAAAAACTGACAAAGTTAGCGAAATTTGGTATAATATCGTGAGGTGAATTTTATGGCAAATCTAAATCGATATAAGTTTACATTCGGGAAAAAGACATTAACCTTGACAACCGAGCATGACAACCTCTTTATGGAGGAAATTGCCAAGGTTGCGACTGAAAAATACCAAGCAATTAAAGAACAAATGCCTGGGGCGGATGATGAGATCATTGCGCTTCTTTTGGCGGTCAACTGTCTGTCTACACAACTCAACCGTGAAATTGAATTTGATGACAAGGAGCAAGAGTTGTTAGAACTCCGCCACAAGTTGATTGCTGTCAAACAAGAACAGAGCAAGATTGAGGACTCCCTATGATTTCAATCCTACTCTTATTGGTTCTGGCTTGGGGCTTTTACATCGGCTACCGTAGAGGTTTGGTGCTGCAAAGTTATTATTTCCTCGTTGCAGTGATTTCAGCCTTTGTTGCGGGACAGTTTTATAAATCGCTGGGAGATCACTTCCACTTGCTTGTCCCTTATGCCAATCCTCAGGAAGGACAGGGCACCTTTTTCTTCCCTTCAGACCAGCTGTTTCACCTAGACAAGGTCTTTTATGCGGGTCTCGCCTACCTTCTAGTTTTCGGAATTTGTTACAGTATCGGACGTTTTATCGGTTTGTTCCTACACTTGATTCCAACTAAAAAGCTCGATGTCAAATGGTTGCGTATCGGAGCAGGCCTTTTGTCGCTATTAGTAACCTTATTTGTCTTGCAAATGGCTCTGACCATTCTCGCAACAGTGCCTCTAGCAGTCATTCAAAATTCACTCGAAAAAAGTATAGTAGCCAAAAACATCATCCAAAGTGTCCCTTTTACGACAAACTTTATCAAACAACTCTGGGTGACAAATTTAATCGGATAAAAAGGGCGGGATTTTTCCTAGCCCTTTGTTTACAGATTGGAGGACTAGGTCAAAACCTCTAGTTGCTATGATCTTGTAAACTAGCATACAAGGAAAGAATATGAATACAAAAATACTAGAAACCTTAGAATTTAATAAAATCAAAGCCTTGTTTGAACCGCATCTTTTGACAGAACAAGGACTAGAGGAGTTAAAAGGCTTAGCTCCAACTGCCAAGGCGGATAAGATTAAACAAGCCTTTACAGAGATGGAGGAAATGCAAGCCCTATTTGTGGAGCAACCTCACTTTACCATCCTAGCGACGCGTGAGATATCAGCTGTTTGCAAGCGTCTGGAGATGGGGGCGGACCTCAATATCGAGGAATTTCTACTCCTCAAACGGGTCTTACTTGCTAGCAGAGAGTTGCAAAGTTTTTATGCCAATCTTGAAAATGTACGCTTGGAGCAGTTGGCGAGATGGTTTGAAAAACTGCATGATTTTCCACACTTGCAAGGGAGTCTCCAAGCCCTAAATGACGCAGGATTTATCGAGAATTTCGCCAGCGAAGAACTAGCACGCATTCGTCGAAAAATTCATGATAGCGAGAGTCAGGTCCGAGATGTCTTGCAAGACTTGCTCAAGCAAAAAGCGCAGATGTTGACCGAAGGGATAATTGCTAGCAGAAATGGTCGTCAAGTCTTACCAGTCAAGAACACCTATCGCAATAAGATTGCAGGTGTTGTTCATGACATCTCTGCTAGTGGAAACACAGTCTATATCGAGCCACGTGAGGTCGTGAAACTGAGCGAAGAAATCGCTAGTCTGCGAGCAGATGAGCGTTATGAGATGATTCGCATCTTGCAAGAACTATCGGAACGGGTTCGTCCTCATGCTGCTGAGATTGCTAATGACGCTTGGATTATCGGCCATCTGGATCTGATTCGTGCCAAGGTGCGTTTCATCCAAGAAAGACAAGCAGTTGTTCCTCAACTTTCAGAGAATCAAGAGATTCAACTCCTTCATGTTCGCCATCCTTTGGTCAAAAATGCTGTCGCAAACGATGTACACTTTGGTAAGGAATTAACGGCCATTGTCATTACAGGTCCCAATACTGGTGGGAAGACCATCATGCTCAAAACTCTGGGCTTGACTCAACTCATGGCCCAGTCAGGCTTGCCCATTTTAGCTGATAAGGGGAGCCGTGTCGGTATTTTCGAAGAAATCTTCGCAGATATTGGAGATGAGCAGTCTATCGAGCAAAGCTTGTCTACCTTCTCCAGTCACATGACCAATATCGTAGATATTCTTGGCAAGGTCAACCAACATTCACTCTTACTCTTGGATGAGTTGGGGGCTGGTACAGATCCTCAAGAGGGAGCCGCCCTTGCTATGGCTATTCTGGAGGATCTTCGTCTACGTCAGGTTAAGACCATGGCGACGACCCACTATCCAGAACTCAAGGCCTACGGTATTGAGACAGCCTTTGTGCAAAATGCCAGCATGGAGTTTGATACAGCCAGTCTGCGTCCGACCTATCGCTTTATGCAGGGCGTTCCTGGTCGAAGCAATGCCTTTGAAATTGCCAAACGCCTAGGACTGTCAGATGTCATCGTCGGGGATGCCAGTCAGCAGGTCAACCAAGATAATGACGTCAACCGCATCATTGAGCAATTGGAAGAGCAGACATTGGAAAGCCGCAAACGCTTGGACAATATCCGAGAGGTGGAGCAAGAAAACCTCAAGATGAACCGAGCACTCAAAAAACTTTACAACGAGCTCAATCGTGAAAAGGAAACTGAGCTTAACAAGGCGCGTGAACAAGCTGCAGAGATTGTGGAACTAGCGCTAAGTGAGAGTGACCAAATCCTGAAAAACCTCCACAGTAAGTCTCAACTCAAACCCCACGAAATCATTGAAGCCAAGGCTGAGCTGAAAAAACTAGCCCCTGAAAAAGTCGACTTGTCTAAAAACAAGGTCCTTCAAAAAGCCAAGAAAAAACGAGCTCCGAAGGTGGGAGATGATATCGTGGTTCTCAGTTATGGTCAAAGAGGAACCTTGACCGATCAGCTTAAGGACGGCCGCTGGGAAGCCCAAGTTGGCTTGATCAAGATGACCTTGGAAGAGAAAGAATTTGACCTTGTTCAGGCCCAACAAGAAGCCCCAGTCAAGAAAAAACAAGTCAATGTCGTCAAACGTGCTTCTGGTCGTGGTCCGCAAGCGAGACTGGATCTCCGAGGCAAACGGTACGAAGAGGCCATGAATGAGCTAGATGCCTTTATCGACCAAGCTCTGCTCAATAACATGGCGCAAGTCGACATCATCCATGGTATCGGAACGGGAGTCATCCGTGAGGGTGTCACCAAATACCTACAAAGAAACAAGCATGTTAAAACTTTCGGCTATGCTCCACAAAATGCTGGCGGTAGTGGCGCAACCATTGTGACCTTTAAAGGTTAAAAAAGAGTACTTCTCTTTTTTTGAAAAAGAAGTGAAAATCCATCTTTTTTCAAATAATATATTGACAAAAACTAACTTTTCTTGTAAAATAATAAAAAATTAAATACCAACACCGAATGAAGTTTAATAGAAGTGGAGAAAGGTTTGTTTTCCATGACTGTAAATGGACGGAACTCTGGAGAGACCGTAAAGGCACCGAAGGGGCAAGGCAGGAAACTGCTCAAACTCTCAGGTAAAAGGACAGAGCTAGGATAGACCGCTTTTTGGCATTTATCTAAGCATTCCAGAGTACATGTATCTTGCATGTGCTCTTTCTTTTGGGGTTGAAAGATAGGAGTAGGACATGTTAGAATTGCTAAAAGCGCTTGATGCTTTCGTTTGGGGACCTCCCCTCTTAATCTTATTGGTCGGAACGGGAATTTATCTGACCATCCGACTAGGGCTTTTGCAGGTGGCTCGTCTCCCTAAGGCCTTTCAGTTGATTTTTACCAAGGACAAGGGACATGGCGATGTGTCGAGCTTTGCAGCTCTTTGTACAGCTCTAGCTGCCACCGTTGGTACGGGAAATATCATCGGAGTTGCGACAGCCATTAAGGTTGGGGGACCAGGTGCCCTCTTTTGGATGTGGATGGCGGCCTTCTTTGGGATGGCGACCAAGTATGCCGAAGGCTTACTGGCCATCAAATACCGTACTAAGGATGCAAATGGAGCTGTAGCTGGAGGCCCCATGCACTACATCCTTTTGGGGATGGGAGAAAAGTGGCGTCCACTTGCTATCTTCTTTGCCCTAGCGGGTGTATTGGTGGCCCTTCTAGGGATTGGTACCTTTACCCAAGTCAATTCGATTACAGAATCCATTCAAAATACAGCCCAAGTTAATCCAGCTATCACAGCTCTGATTTTATCCATTTTTGTAGGGATTGCTGTCTTTGGTGGCCTCAAATCCATATCAAAAGTTTCGACAGCAGTTGTTCCTTTTATGGCTATTGTCTATATTTTAGGGACTCTTACAGTTATTCTCTTTAATATCGAGAAAATTCCAGCCACACTTGCACTCATCTTTACTTCAGCCTTTAGTCCAGTAGCTGCGGTAGGTGGTTTTGCAGGTGCCAGTATTCGGATGGCTATCCAAAATGGTGTGGCGCGAGGAGTCTTTTCTAATGAATCTGGTCTTGGTTCAGCTCCCATTGCAGCTGCTGCGGCTAAGACAAATGAACCAGTAGAGCAAGGCTTGATTTCCATGACAGGAACCTTTATTGATACGTTGATTATCTGTACTCTTACAGGTCTGACAATCTTAGTAACTGGTGTTTGGAGCGGAGATTTGAATGTAGTGGCCTTGACCCAGTCAGCCTTTTCAACAGTTTTTTCACACTTTGGACCTGCCCTCTTGACCATCTTCCTTGTACTCTTTGCCTTTACGACGATTCTCGGATGGAACTACTACGGAGAGCGCTGTTTTGAGTTTCTCTTTGGTGTTCGTTTTATCTGGCTCTATCGTGTAGTCTTTGTAGTCATGGTCTTGTTGGGAGGATTTATCGAGTTGGATATGGTTTGGATTATCGCAGACATCGTCAACGCCTTGATGGCTTTACCAAACTTGATTGCCCTCTTGGTCTTGTCGCCAGTCGTTATTTCCGAAACCAGAAAGTATTTTAAACACTAACCCAATCACACTTTTAGTGTGATTTTTTTCATTTCATAGACATTTCCTATCAAGGCGATTGAAAATATATATTATCCAAGGGGGAAATTCTATGATAGACTAAATAACAATAAAATGAAAAGAGGTTTCTTATGACAACATTTACCATCCACACAGTAGAATCAGCACCAGCAGAAGTGAAAGAAGTTCTTGAAACAGTACAAAAAGATAACAATGGCTATATTCCCAACCTAATCGGTCTCTTGGCCAACGCTCCTACCGCGCTTGAAGCCTACCGAACTGTCGGAGCCATCAACCGTCGCAATAGCCTGACACCAGTGGAACGCGAAGTAGTGCAAATCACAGCTGCCGTAACCAATGGTTGTGCTTTCTGCGTCGCAGGTCATACTGCTTTTTCAATCAAACAAATCCAGATGAATGATGATCTTCTCCAAGCCCTTCGCAACCGCACTCCGATTGAAACAGATCCTAAATTGGACACCCTAGCTAAGTTTACCTTGGCGGTCATCAATACCAAAGGGCGTGTAGGAGATGAAGCCCTTAGTGAATTTTTAGAAGCTGGCTACACGCAACAAAATGCCTTGGATGTGGTTCTCGGTGTTAGTCTTGCTAGCCTTTGCAACTATGCCAACAATCTAGCCAATACGCCTATTAACCCAGAATTACAACCTTATGCCTAGTTCGAATCAGAAAGAAAAAATGAAGACTGGATTGCTCAGTCTTCATTTTTCTATGCTATTTTAAGCGCTTTTATGCTATACTAATAATAACATGATTATTGGAGGCTCGGATGAAAAAGCTCCCCTTAGTATTCTCTGGCTGTTTATTAGGTTTAGCAGGTGCAGGAAATCTGATTGCAGATACTTTGCCTGTTCTGTCGCATTTATTGAGTCTGACTGGTTTAGTTTTGTGGATTTTCTTTCTGATTCTTCATCTTTTTAATTGGGAAGAAACCAAGAAAGAATTGACCAAGCCCCCTCTTTTATCTGGGATGGCCACCTTTCCCATGGCTGGGATGATTTTAGCGACCTATGTCTTTCGCGTATTCCCTGCTCTTCCTTTGGTAGCACAAGGGATCTGGTGGTTTTCATTTCTCTTGGATTTGGCGTTGATTGCTACTTTCACCATCAAATTTGCCTGTCCGGGTCGGAGGGTCAATGCGACTCCTAGCTGGACGGTGCTCTATGTGGGGATAGCAGTAGCTGCCTTGACCTATCCTCTGGTAGGCATTATCGAGATTGCCTATGCGACCTTGAGTTTTGGTTTTGTCTTGACCTTCTATCTCTATCCCCTTATTTATAGGGATTTAAAGAAAGATCCACTCCCAGTGGCCTTGCTTGGACAGGAAGGAATCTACTGTGCTCCCTTTTCTCTACTCTTGGCTTCCCTAGTTCGAGTTGGAGGAGCAAGCCTACCGACTTGGCTCTTGATCGTCATGATTTTGGCATCTCAGTCCTTCTTTTTCTTTGTTTTAACTCGCCTGCCCAATATTTTAAAACAAGGATTTCAACCAGCCTTCTCAGCCCTAACCTTCCCAACCATTATCACAGCTACTTCGCTCAAGATGGCTCAGGGAATTTTGAAACTTCCATTTCTGGATTATCTGGTATTGGCTGAAACCGTTATTTGCCTCACTATTTTATTCTTTGTCTTGGGTGCTTATCTGATTTGGTTACGAAAAAAGGTCTAGCTAGAAATAGCTAGGCCTTATTTTTTTATGGTTTGATAACTTCAGATCCACCCATATATGGACGAAGTGCTTCTGGAATAGTTACAGAACCATCTTCATTTTGGTAGTTTTCAAGAATGGCAGCCACTGTACGTCCAACTGCAAGTCCAGAACCATTCAAGGTGTGAAGGAGTTTCACCTTGCCATCTGCTTCATCACGGTAACGGATTTGAGCACGACGGGCTTGGAAATCTTCTGTATTTGAACAGCTTGAGATTTCACGATAGGTATTTTGGGCTGGAATCCAAACTTCCAAGTCGTAAGTCTTGGCAGCTGAGAAGCCCATGTCCCCAGTAGAGAGGGCCACCACACGGTATGGAAGGTTGAGTTTTTGAAGAATATTTTCAGCGTTGGCTGTCATTTTTTCCAATTCTTCGTATGATTCTTCTGGTTTGGCAAATTTGACCATTTCAACCTTGTGGAATTGGTGCAGACGAATCAAACCACGTGTATCACGACCAGCTGAACCAGCCTCAGAACGGAATGAAGGGCTCATAGCGGTAAAGTAGATTGGTAGGTCTTTACCGTCAAGGATTTCATCACGGTAGTAATTTGTCAAAGGCACTTCGGCTGTAGGAATGAGGACATAATTAGTGTCTTTCAATTCAAAAGTATCTTCCTTGAATTTTGGATATTGACCAGTACCAAACATAGAGTCATGGTTAACAATGTAAGGTGTGATAACTTCCGTATAGCCTTCTTTACCATGCTCATCCAACATGAAATTGTAGATAGCACGTTCCAAACGAGCCCCAAGTCCTTTATAGAAGAGGAAACGAGCTCCTGTTACCTTACCGCCACGTTCCCAGTCAAGGATACCAAGGTCTTCACCAAGATCCCAGTGAGCTTTTGGCTCGAAGTCAAACTCACGTGGAGTCCCCCAACGACGGACTTCCACATTGTCATCTTCATCAGCTCCAACAGGAACGCTGTCGGCAGGGATGTTTGGAAGAGTAGTGGTAAATTCTGTTAATTTAGCATCGATGTCCGCCAATTCAGCATCCAAGGCTTTGACTTCAGCAGATAGGGTTTGCATCGCAGCAATCTTGTCATCGGCATTTTCCTTGTTGCGCTTAGCTTGGGCAATCTCAGCTGAAACTGTGTTACGTTCTGCTTTTAAAGTTTCAACCTTGACCAAGATGTCACGACGTTTAGCATCGATTTCTTTCATCTCATTTAAGATAGCAGCATCTACACCACGTGTAGCTAATTTTTCAGCGACAGCATCAAAATCTGTACGAATACGTTTAATATCTAACATAAGAACTCCTTTATGAAAAAAAGCACACCTGACAAAGTGTTGGAGTGGCAGGGCCACGGTTCCATCCAACTTCACAGGTGTGCACTTGATTCTGTATTTAATTGTGAACAACGGTAGAATTTCACCTATCCCTCCTATCTGCTCGCAACACCCGCAGACTTTCTGAAAGAAGAGGATAACCTACTTATCCGTTGCTATGATTATACTAAAGTTTCTACTTTTTTGCAAATAGATTTTTAAGTTTTTGTCCAATGGTCTGTAGTAGAGTCGGAAGTTTCACGACCTTGTCGTTTCCTAATTTTTCCCGAGCGATTTTGAGGATAGCTCCAGAGTCTTTTGAAGCAAAGAGAAATTTTCCTTGATCAGTGAAGACTTCAAAGTGGCGGCTGATCTTGCGACCACTTACGTTGGCTCCGATTTGCTGAATGCTGGACCAGGGGATTTGGATATATTGTTCGACATTGACATCAGGATAAAACTCTAAGGCTTGATCCCCAACTAGAAATTTTCCAACTTTTCCAGAGATAGAGAGGTAAGATGTCCCAGTAGTTTGGAGGTCAATGACTTGATTGAGTGATTGGGCCATGATTAGTCTTCCTTACTTTCACCGAAAAAGGCATGATAGAGAGCCTTGATAGCTGCTTTTTCTTGCTCTTTATTGACAACAAACATGATGGAAACTTCACTTGAACCTTGGGACATCATCTGGATGTTGATTTTATTCTCAGACAAAGCACGTGTTGCAGTAGCAGTTACCCCGATATGGCTCTTCATCTTTTCTCCAACAATCATAATGATGGAAAGGTCATGTTCGATTTCAGCATGGTCCACTTCAGCTTTTTGAACGAGTTGACGTAGAATTTCTTCTTCTTTGATAGGAGTTAATTCACGGGAGCGGAGGATGATTGAAAGATCGTCGATACCTGTAGGCATGTGTTCCCAACCGATGTTGAGGTCCTCAAGGATTTGCAGAACCTTGCGACCAAATCCGACTTCGCGGTTCATGAGGTATTTTGACATGTTGATGCTGACGAATCCTGAGTCACCCGCAATCCCTACTACTGGGAATTTATCACTACTGTGTTCTAAAACAATGCGCGTACCTGGGTGGTCAGGGTTGTTGGTATTCTTGATGACAAGAGGAATTTTTCCTCGGTAGGCAGGAAGAAGGGCTTCGTCATGAAGGACTGAAAATCCAGCGTAAGCCAACTCACGCATTTCACGGTAGGTTAATTCAGGAATGGAGTGTGGTTGGTGGATAATACCAGGATGGGCAGCAAAGATACCATCTACGTCTGTAAAGTTCTCATAGAGATCAGCCTTAACACCTGCTGCAATGATAGAACCTGTGATATCTGAACCTCCACGTGAAAAAGTACAGATTTGATTTTCCTTAGTCACACCAAAGAAACCAGGGATGACAAGGACTTCGTTGCTATCAGCCAAGCCTTCAATCTTATCATAACTAGATGGAATGATACGTGCGTTTCCAGGTTCACTTGTTACGATAATTCCCGCTTCTCTAGGGTGAACATAGCGTGCATCAATGCCGTTTTGGTTAAAGTAGGCTGCAATCAATTTGGCATTGTTATTTTCTCCAGCCGCTAGGAAGGTATCATAGAGAAATTCATTGTCCTCTATAGGAAGAGTTGCCAAGGCCCGAATACTTTTAGAGATTTTTTCTAAAACAGCAGGTTTTAACCCTAGTTCACTAACCATAGCGGCATAACGGTCAATGATCCAGCTTTGGCTAGCACTGATGTCATTTCCAGCCACATAGTCGCGATAGTATTTGATCAAGGCATCAGTCACCTTGGTATCTTCAGCATTGCGTTTTCCGGGTGCAGAAACAACTACAAAACGGCGTTCTTTATCACTTTTAACGATATTTAAGACTTTTTCTAACTGACCAGCAGAGGCAAGCGAGCTTCCGCCAAATTTTACAACCTTCATAAGGACTCCTCAAGTAAGTATTTTATACGATTATAGCAGAAAGAGGGGCATTTTTCAATGAAGAAAATAACTTCCTATTTTAATAGAAGAAAACACTAACTTATTCTGAAAAGCGATAACAGTTTAAAAGTAAGAGGGTCAAATTTTACTCAGACTCATAAATGATGGGTAAATAATCAGCTGAGACACTTTCCTTTAGTTTTTCCTTGCCTCTTTATCCAAAAAAAGGTATACTTTGATGATAAAACAATTTCATTGCCTTATAAAAGAAAAGGAGAAGCTATGAATCATATCTTATATCAGATCGTAGATGATCTTGCTATCATCACTTTGAATCGTCCCGAAGTGGCAAATGGTTTCCATATCCCAATGTGTGAGGAAATTTTAGAAGCTTTGACTCTAGCGGAGCAGGATCAAGCTGTGCAGTTCATCTTGATTAATGCGAATGGGAAGGTCTTTTCAGTTGGAGGAGACTTGGTTGAGATGAAACGCGCAGTAGACGAAGATGATATCCCTTCTTTGAATAAGATTGCAGAATTAGTCAATACAATTTCTTTTAAAATCAAGCAAATTCCTAAACCTGTTTTGATGGAGGTAGATGGAGCGGTTGCTGGTGCTGCAGCAAATATGGCAGTAGCAGTTGATTTCTGTTTGGCGACTGACAAGGCAAAATTCATTCAAGCCTTTGTCGGAGTTGGATTGGCGCCAGACGCTGGTGGGATTCATCTCTTGAGTCGTAGCATCGGGGTAACACGGGCTGCACAACTTGCTATGACAGGTGAAGCCTTAACTGCTGAAAAAGCGCTAGAATGGGGCGTGGTATACCGTGTTTGTGAAGTTGACAAATTAGAAAAAACAAGAGAACAAGTTCTGAAAAAATTAAGAAGAGGTTCAGCAAACTCATACGCAGCGATTAAAAAGTTAGTTTGGGAAAGTCAATTCAAGGATTGGCAGAATTATGCTGAATTAGAATTGAAACTACAAGAATCGTTATCTCTAACTGAAGATTTCAAAGAAGGGGTTCGAGCGCATTCTGAAAGAAGAAGACCAAAATTTACAGGAATGTGAAAAAATACTTGCACAAAACTTTGAATTCTGTTATACTTTTTATATCAAATGTTTTGATGGTAAAAGTTTTTTTGAAGAGGAGGGATGAGAATTGGATTACCAACAAGTCAATGATTATTTAACATCCATTTTTAATAATGTCCTTGTGATTGAGGAGGTTAGCTTGCGAGGTAGTCGATTCAAAGACATCTCTATCAAAGAAATGCACACAATCGATGTGATTGGAAAATTCCCTGAGGCAACGCCTAGCAAAGTTTCCAAAGAACTGATGGTAACCTTAGGAACTGTTACGACGAGCTTGAATAACCTAGAAAGAAAGGGTTATATTGAGCGTATTCGTTCAGACCAAGACCGTCGTGTGGTTTATCTACATTTGACAAAGAAAGGTCGTTTAGTCCACCGCCTTCATAAACGTTTCCACAAGGCCATGGTTGAAAAAATTATCGATGGGATGAGTCCTGAGGAGATGGATGTTATGGGCAAGGGCTTGACTAACCTTTACCAATTTTTGGAGGATTTGAAATAATGGCTTTTGCTAAAATAAGCCAGGTTGCTCATTATGTACCCGAGCAAGTGGTCACCAATCAAGACTTGGCTCAAATCATGGATACAAGCGATGAGTGGATTTCAAGTCGTACAGGAATTAAACAGAGACATATTTCAAAAACGGAGTCAACGAGTGATTTGGCGACAGAAGTAGCCAAAAGCTTACTGGCTAAGGCGAGCATAGAAGCTGAGCAGATTGATTTTATCATTGTAGCAACAATCACACCTGACTCAATGATGCCTTCTACAGCAGCGCGAGTTCAGGCCAATATTGGTGCTAACAGAGCCTTTGCTTTTGATCTTACAGCTGCTTGCAGTGGTTTTATCTTTGCACTTTCAACTGCTGAGAAGTTTCTGACATCTGGACAGTTCAAAAAAGGGATTGTTATCGGTGCTGAAACCTTGTCCAAGGCGGTTGACTGGTCAGATCGATCGACAGCTGTGCTCTTTGGGGACGGTGCTGGTGGAGTTCTCTTGGAAACAAGTGAGAACCGCCACTTCCTTGCAGAGAGTATACACAGTGATGGTGCTCGAAGCGAGTGCTTAACTTATGGGCAAACGACCTTGACTTCCCCCTTCTCTAATCAAGAAGCAGTTCCTGCATTTTTGAAGATGGATGGGCGAGCAGTTTTTGATTTTGCGATTCGAGATGTTGCTAGGTCAATCAAGCAGACCATTGACGAAGGTCCGGTAGGGGCATCTGATTTGGACTATCTCTTGCTTCATCAGGCCAATATCCGCATATTGGATAAAATGGCTAAAAAAATCGGTGTTGACCGCGACAAACTTCCAGCCAATATGATGGAGTATGGGAATACCAGTGCGGCAAGCATCCCGATTTTGCTTTCAGAGTGTGTGGAGAATGGCATGATTCGTTTAGATAGTAGCCAGACGATTCTCCTATCAGGCTTCGGTGGAGGTTTGACATGGGGCACACTCATTCTTACAATCTAGGTAATCATGTGGTAAACACATAGTTATAAATTTTTTATATTTTAAAGGAGTCCTATCATGGCAGTATTTGAAAAAGTACAAGAAATTATCGTTGAAGAACTTGGGAAAGATGCATCAGAAGTAACACTTGAATCTACTTTTGATGATTTGGATGCAGATTCATTGGACTTGTTCCAAGTAATCTCTGAAATCGAAGATGCTTTTGACATCCAAATCGAAGCAGAAGATAACTTGAAAACAGTTGGTGACTTGGTTGCCTACGTTGAAGAGAAAACAAAATAAGAACGAATAAGATATAGAAGGAGTTGGGGAAACCCACTCCCTCTTGTTTAGGTAATAGTTTGAGACTCAAATAATATACTAATCGAACTATTACGTAAGCAAGGACTGATGGAGGCACTATGAAAACACGTATTACAGAATTATTGAACATTGATTATCCTATCTTCCAAGGAGGAATGGCCTGGGTTGCTGATGGCGACTTGGCCGGAGCTGTTTCTAAAGCTGGCGGTTTAGGGATTATAGGTGGTGGAAATGCACCTAAAGAGGTCGTGAAGGCAAATATTGATAAAATCAAATCGCTGACTGATAAACCTTTTGGTGTCAACATCATGCTCCTGTCTCCATTTGTAGAAGACATTGTCGATCTTGTGATCGAAGAAGGAGTCAAGGTAGTAACAACAGGAGCTGGAAACCCAAGTAAATATATGTCTCGTTTCCACGAGGCAGGTATTACAGTCATCCCTGTTGTTCCAAGTGTTGCTTTGGCAAAACGGATGGAAAAAATCGGTGCGGATGCGATCATTGCAGAAGGAATGGAAGCTGGTGGACACATCGGTAAGTTGACAACCATGACCTTAGCTCGTCAAGTTGCAGTAGCTGTTTCGATTCCAGTTGTTGTTGCTGGAGGAATTGCTGATGGTGAAGGTGCGGCGGCAGCCTTTATGTTAGGTGCGGATGCTATTCAAGTTGGTACACGTTTTGTAGTAGCTAAGGAATCAAACGCTCATCCAAACTACAAGGAAAAAATCCTAAAAGCACGCGATATTGATACAACCATTTCAGCTCAGCATTTTGGTCATGCTGTTCGTGCCATTAAAAACCAGTTGACACGTGACTTTGAACAGGCTGAAAAGGATGCCTTTAAACAAGAAAACCCAGATTTAGAAATCTTTGAGCAAATGGGAGCTGGTGCTCTTGCTAAAGCCGTTGTTCATGGAGATGTAGAAGGCGGTTCTGTCATGGCGGGTCAGATTGCTGGTTTGGTCTCTAAAGAAGAAACCGTTGAAGAAATCCTAAAAGATCTATACTATGGCGCTGCCAAGAAAATTCAGGAAGAAGCCTCTCGCTGGGCAGGAGTTGTAAGAAATGACTAAAACAGCCTTTCTATTTGCTGGTCAAGGTGCTCAATATCTAGGGATGGGACGAGACCTCTATGACCACTATCCTATCGTCAAGGCAACCATTGACCAAGCCAGTCAAGTACTGGGTTATGACCTTCGTGACTTGATTGATAAGGAAGAAACTAAGTTAAACCAGACCCGCTATACGCAACCAGCAATTTTAGCGACTTCGGTTGCCATCTACCGTCTATTGAAAGAAAAGGGCTATCTACCAGATATGGTTGCAGGCTTATCCCTTGGTGAATATTCTGCTTTAGTAGCTAGCGGAGCCTTGGACTTTGAAGAGGCAGTTGCCTTGGTTGCTAAGCGTGGAGCTTATATGGAAGAGGCGGCACCCGCAGGCTCTGGGAAAATGGTAGCTGTCCTTAACACCCCAGTAGAAGTGATTGAGGAAGCTTGCAAAACAGCTTCTGCAGTCGGTATAGTCACTCCAGCCAACTACAATACTCCAAGCCAAATCGTCATTGGCGGAGAGGTGGCTGCAGTGGACCGAGCGGTCCAACTCTTGCAAGAAGCAGGAGCTAAACGATTGATCCCCCTAAATGTGTCGGGTCCTTTCCACACAGCCCTTCTAGAGCCAGCTAGCCAACAGCTAGCTGGAGCTCTTGAGGGGATTAGTTTCTCAGACTTTATTTGCCCTCTAGTAGGTAATACTAAAGCTGCAATCATGGAAAAAGACCGAATCCAAGAGCTCTTGACGCGTCAGGTCAAAGAACCTGTTCGTTTCTATGAGAGTATTGAAGTGATGCAGAATGCTGGCGTGACTAACTTCATTGAAATCGGTCCAGGGAAAGTCCTGTCAGGCTTCGTCAAAAAGATTGATAAATCAGCTAAGCTAGCTAACGTTGAAGATCAAGCAAGCTTGGATGCTTTGTTAGGAAACTAATGATCCCTTCTCCCACAAAATACAACAGGAAACAGGAGAGATAGAATGCAACTTACAAACAAAAATGTCTTTGTAACAGGTTCAAGTCGTGGTATCGGACTTGCCATTGCTCACAAATTTGCCCAACTAGGTGCTAATGTAGTTTTGAATAGTCGTGGAGCAATCTCAGAAGAATTGCTGGCTGAGTTTTCAAACTACGGTGTCAAAGTAGTACCGATTTCAGGTGATGTTTCAGACTTTGCAGATGCCAAGCGTATGGTAGATCAAGCGATTGCAGAACTCGGTTCTGTCGATGTCTTGGTCAACAATGCTGGGATCACTCAAGATACGCTTATGCTCAAGATGACTGAAGAAGACTTTGAAAAAGTGATTAAGATCAATTTGACAGGTGCCTTCAACATGACGCAAGCAGTCTTGAAACAGATGATTAAGGCGCGTGAAGGAGCAATTATCAACATGTCCAGTGTGGTTGGTCTGATGGGAAACATCGGACAAGCCAACTATGCGGCTTCCAAGGCTGGTTTGATTGGTTTTACCAAATCAGTAGCGCGTGAAGTTGCTAATCGCAATGTGCGTGTAAATGCTCTTGCACCAGGAATGATCGAGTCAGATATGACAGCCGTTTTGTCTGATAAGGTCAAGGAAGCAACACTAGCACAAATCCCTATGAAACAGTTTGGTCAAGCAGAACATATCGCAGATGCTACAGTGTTCCTTGCTGGACAAGATTATTTGACTGGACAAGTTCTCGCTGTTGATGGCGGACTTAGCATGTAAAAAATAAGGAAAGATATAGGTAAGACAGATGAAACTAAATCGAGTTGTAGTAACAGGTTACGGATTGACCTCTCCTATTGGAAATACTCCAGAAGAATTTTGGAACAGTTTGCAAACTGGAAAGATTGGAATTGGTGAAATCACTAAGTTTGACCATAGCGAATTTGCTGTGCACAATGCGGCAGAAGTTCAAGATTTTCCATTTGATAAATACTTTGTCAAAAAAGATACCAACCGTTTTGATAACTATTCTTTGTATGCCTTGTATGCGGCTCAAGAAGCGGTGACAAATGCAAATCTTGATGTAGAAGAAATCGATAAAGATCGCTTTGGTGTCATTGTGGCTTCTGGTATTGGGGGAATTAAAGAAATCGAAGATCAGGTTATCCGCCTTCATGAAAAAGGTCCAAAACGCGTTAAACCAATGACACTTCCAAAAGCCTTGCCAAATATGGCTTCAGGAAATGTTGCCATGCGTTTCGGAGCAAACGGTATCTGTAAATCAATCAATACTGCCTGTGCCTCATCTAACGATGCCATTGGGGATGCCTTCCGCTCTATCAAGTTTGGTTTCCAAGATGTCATGTTAGTTGGTGGATCAGAATCATCTATCACTCCTTTTGCTATCGCTGGTTTCCAAGCATTGACTGCCCTATCAACTACAGAGGATCCAACTCGTGCTTCTATCCCATTTGACAAAGACCGTAATGGTTTTGTGATGGGAGAAGGTTCAGGAATGTTGGTTCTTGAAAGCCTTGAACATGCTGAAAAACGTGGGGCAACTATCTTGGCTGAAGTAGTTGGTTATGGTAATACCTGTGATGCTTACCATATGACTTCACCTCATCCAGAAGGTCAAGGCGCGATTAAGGCGATTAAATTGGCTTTGGAAGAGGCAGAAATTTCTCCAGAGCAAGTGGCTTACGTCAACGCCCACGGAACTTCAACTCCTGCTAATGAAAAAGGAGAAAGTGGTGCAATCGTAGCTGTCCTTGGTAAAGAAGTACCTGTATCTTCAACCAAGTCCTTTACAGGACACTTGCTTGGTGCTGCAGGGGCCGTAGAAGCGATTGCTACTATTGAAGCCATGCGTCATAACTATGTACCAATGACAGCTGGGACAAGCGAGTTATCAGATTATATCGAAGCGAATGTCGTTTATGGACAAGGCTTGGAGCAAGAAATCCCTTATGCTATTTCAAATACTTTTGGTTTTGGTGGACACAATGCGGTTCTTGCTTTCAAACGTTGGGAGAATAAATAATTATGAATTTAAATGAGATCAAGGACTTGATGGCTCAATTCGACCAATCAAGTTTGAGAGAATTTTCTTATAAAAACGGAGCGGACGAATTGCAGTTCAGTAAGAATGAAGCAAGAATGGCTTCTGAAGCTCCAGCTCAAGTTGTTCCAGCACCAACTGCAGTAGCGGCAAGTCCAGTAGTTTCTACCCCTTCAACTCCAGTAGATAGTGCAGTGGAAGAAGCTCCAGTACCAGCTGAAACGACGGTTGCTCCGGAGGGTGATGTTGTTGAGAGTCCACTTGTAGGGGTGGCTTACTTGGCTGCTGGACCAGATAAACCTGCCTTTGTCACAGTCGGAGACAGTGTTAAAAAAGGTCAGACTTTGGTGATCATCGAAGCCATGAAGGTCATGAATGAAATTCCTGCACCTAAGGATGGTGTGGTGACAGAAATTCTCGTTTCAAATGAAGAAATGGTTGAGTTCGGTAAAGGATTGGTACGCATCAAATGATCGATATTCAAGGAATCAAAGAAGCTCTACCTCATCGCTACCCCATGCTCCTAGTGGATCGTGTCTTGGAAGTGAGCGAGGATACTATTGTTGCCATTAAAAATGTGACCATCAACGAACCTTTCTTTAATGGTCATTTTCCTCAATACCCAGTCATGCCAGGTGTCCTTATTATGGAAGCCTTGGCCCAGACTGCTGGTGTCTTGGAATTGTCCAAACCTGAAAATAAAGGGAAACTGGTCTTCTATGCTGGCATGGACAAGGTTAAGTTCAAGAAGCAAGTTGTACCAGGTGACCAATTAGTCATGACGGCTACTTTTGTCAAACGTCGTGGTACGATTGCTGTGGTTGAAGCAAAGGCTGAAGTAGATGGTAAGCTTGCAGCGAGTGGTACTCTTACCTTTGCAATTGGAAACTAAGGAGGTTCTCCATGTTTCGTAAAATTTTGATTGCCAACCGTGGTGAGATTGCGGTTCGCATTATTCGAGCTGCGCGTGAATTGGGCATTGCAACCGTAGCAGTCTATTCAACTGCTGATAGGGAAGCACTTCACACACTCCTAGCGGATGAAGCTATCTGTATCGGACCTGGTAAGGCGACAGAGTCTTATCTCAATATCAATGCGATTTTATCTGCTGCAGTCTTGACAGAAGCAGAAGCCATCCACCCAGGTTTTGGTTTTCTTAGCGAAAACTCCAAGTTTGCTACTATGTGTGATGAAGTGGGGATTAAGTTTATCGGCCCTTCTGGGGATGTGATGGATACCATGGGAGATAAGATCAATGCGCGTGAGCAAATGATCAAGGCTGGAGTTCCTGTTATCCCAGGATCTGATGGTGAAGTTCATACGGCTGAAGAGGCCCTTGCAGTTGCTGAAAAGATTGGCTACCCAGTCATGCTTAAGGCATCGGCAGGTGGTGGTGGAAAAGGGATTCGTAAGGTTGAAAAGGCAGAAGACTTGGTCGCAGCCTTTGAGACAGCATCCAGTGAAGCCAAGGCCAATTTTGGGAATGGTGCTATGTACCTTGAGCGTGTGATTTATCCAGCTCGCCATATCGAGGTCCAAATCCTTGCTGACCAAGAGGGACACGTCATCCACCTAGGAGAACGAGATTGTTCACTCCAGCGTAATAATCAAAAAGTTTTGGAAGAAAGCCCGTCCATCGCGATTGGAAAAACCCTTCGTAATGAAATTGGATCTGCGGCCGTTCGTGCAGCGGAGTCTGTTGGCTATGAAAATGCAGGGACGATTGAATTTCTGCTCGATGAAGCCAGTGGCAATTTCTACTTCATGGAAATGAATACTCGAGTGCAAGTTGAACACCCAGTCACAGAGTTTGTTTCAGGTGTGGATATCGTAAAGGAGCAGATTCGTATTGCGGCTGGGCAACACTTGTCTGTCAAGCAAGAAGATATCGTCCTACGTGGTCATGCTATCGAGTGTCGGATCAATGCGGAAAATCCCGCTTTTAACTTTGCTCCAAGTCCAGGAAAAATCACCAACCTCTACCTGCCAAGTGGTGGAGTTGGCTTGCGTGTGGACTCTGCAGTCTATCCAGGGTATACCATTCCCCCCTACTATGATAGTATGATTGCCAAAATCATTGTTCATGGGGAGAATCGTTTTGACGCTCTTATGAAGATGCAACGAGCACTTTATGAGCTCGAGATTGAAGGAGTACAAACCAATGCAGATTTCCAATTGGATCTGATTTCAGACCGTCGTGTTATTGCTGGTGACTACGATACTTCCTTCTTGATGGAAACTTTCTTGCCACAATATCAAGAAAAAGAATAGACTTTCAAAGAGTATGAGAACTAAAAGGGGGATTTATGGCTCTATTTAGTAAAAAGGATAAGTATATTCGGATCAATCCTAATCGTTCCGTAAGGCAGGCACCGCAAGCCAAGCCAGAGGTGCCTGATGAACTCTTCTCCCAGTGTCCTGGTTGTAAACACACCATTTACCAAAAGGATCTCGGGAGCGAGCGCATTTGTCCACATTGTAGCTATACTTTCCGTATTTCAGCTCAGGAACGCTTGGATTTGACGATTGATTCTGACAGCTTTGTGGAGATGTTTACGGGTATTGAAACTCAAGATCCATTAAACTTTCCTGGCTACCAGAAAAAACTTGCAACAATGCGTGAAAAGACAGGTTTGGATGAAGCAGTACTAACTGGTACAGCTAGCATCAAGGGACAAAAAGTTGCCCTTGGGATTATGGATTCAAACTTTATCATGGCTTCTATGGGAACCGTTGTGGGTGAAAAAATCACGCGCTTGTTTGAGTATGCGACGGTAGAAAACTTGCCAGTCGTTCTCTTCACAGCTTCTGGTGGAGCCCGTATGCAAGAAGGAATCATGAGCTTGATGCAGATGGCTAAAATTTCTGCAGCAGTTCAACGTCATTCCAAGGCAGGACTTTTTTACCTAACTATTTTAACCGATCCGACAACAGGTGGGGTGACTGCTTCTTTTGCTATGGAAGGTGATATTATCCTAGCGGAACCCCAGAGTTTGGTTGGTTTTGCTGGGCGTCGTGTTATCGAAAATACAGTTCGAGAGACCTTACCGGATGACTTCCAAAAGGCAGAATTTCTGCTTGAACATGGATTTGTTGATGCAATTGTCAAACGGAGAGAATTGCCTGAAACAATTGCTAAATTAGTGAGATTGCATGGAGGAAGTCGCGGATGAATATTGCAAAAATAGTCAGAGAGGCACGCGAGCAGAGTCGCTTGACCGCACTTGATTTTGCCAATGGAATCTTTGACGAGTTTATCGAATTGCATGGAGATCGCTCTTTCCGTGATGATGGTGCGGTTATCGGTGGAATTGGCTGGTTAGGTGACCAAGCAGTAACTGTCGTTGGTATCCAAAAGGGGAAGAGTCTTCATGACAACCTCAAACGGAATTTCGGCCAACCTCATCCAGAAGGCTATCGCAAGGCTCTTCGCCTGATGAAACAGGCAGAAAAGTTTGGTCGTCCAGTTGTGACCTTTATCAATACGGCGGGTGCTTACCCTGGTGTAGGAGCCGAGGAACGTGGACAAGGGGAAGCAATCGCTCGAAACCTGATGGAAATGAGTGACCTCAAGGTTCCAATCATCGCGATTATTATCGGTGAAGGAGGATCTGGAGGTGCATTGGCACTAGCCGTAGCTAACCGTGTTTGGATGTTAGAAAACTCAATCTACGCAGTACTTAGCCCTGAAGGATTTGCCTCTATCCTTTGGAAGGATGGAAGTCGTGCTATGGAAGCAGCAGAATTGATGAAAATCACTTCACATGAACTTCTAGAAATGGGAATTGTAGATAAGGTAATCTCAGAAGCAGGTCTCTCCAGTAAAGAACTACAAGCTCGCGTTAAAAATGAATTGCGTGCAGAACTAGATAGGTTGCAAGAACTACCACTCGACCAACTTATTGAAGAACGTTACCAACGCTTTAGAAAATACTAAGAAAATTTAAAAGCTAGAACATTTTGTTCTAGCTTTTTTGATAACCGTGTTTAGATGAAAAAAACGAATAAATAAGGTAAAATGATGACAACGGGTTAACAGTAGTGTATTAATAGTAAAAATAGAAAGTTTCTTATTAGGAGGAAAGAGATGAAAAAGCGTACCTTACTTTGGCTAGTTTTGTCTATTGTAGTCTTTGGAGGAGGAGCATGGCTAGCACAAGAAACAAATCTATTTCTAAGCCCACGAGCTAAGCAGTTGGCTTATTTAAAGGATCATGAGGAAGAGATTAAGGAGTTTGTAAAATCTTTAAATCCTAAAGTCGAATCGGTTCAGATTGCTTGGGAAGAAACACGCTGGGAAGAGATAGGAAATGGTACACCACAGGGTGGAGGGAAAGTTATTCGAGTTTTCGGTGGTTTTAACCAAATTAAAGATTCCAGTTGGAGTGTTTTAGTTTATATAAAGGATGGAAAGGCCAATGAAGAAGATTTTATTGAAGGAATCGGAAGTGGGGCTCCATTGCGTGTAGGAGGAAGAGGTTTTGACGAATAGTAATACAAAAGATTAGTATAGTTTCGTCCATCACCCATTCTCTATAGTCTTACAATACTTGCCAAAAGTTTTTTTACATTCATGATATAATAAGCATAGATTCCACTATATAGGAGGAAAGAGATGAAAAAACGTACTTTGGTTTGGCTAATTTTAGCCCTTGTAGTATTCGGAGGAGGAGCATGGATGGCGCAGAAAACAAATCTATTTCTAAGCCCACGAGCTAAGCAGTTGGCATATCTAAAGGAGCATGAAGAAGATATGGCTGATTTTGTGAAAGTTTTAAGTCCTAAAGTGGAAAGTGTTCAATTTAATTGGGATAGTATAAAGGTCGGTCAGGTAGGAAACGGCACTCCTCAAGGTGGAGGTTATATGATGACAGTGAACGGTAGAATCAATAACAATAAGAATACTGAATTCACACTAGGGCTTCCTCTAAAACGAAATTTAAATGAAGTACCTGAGGAACTGGTTATTTATGAAATGCAACCTATAAGAATTTTACGAGACGGTGGGTGGTTTTTATACGAGTAGCTAATTAAAAACGACGATTACTAGTACTCATATATAACTTGTTTAGGAGAATAGATATGAAAAAACGTACCTTGCTTTGGCTAGTTTTAGCTCTTGTAGTCTTTGGGGGAGGCGCATGGCTAGCACAAGAAACAAATCTATTTCTAAGCCCACGAGCTAAGCAGTTGGCTTATTTAAAGGAGCACGAAGAGGAGATTAAGGAGTTTGTAAAATCTTTAGATCATAAAGTAAAATCTGTTCAGATTGATTGGGATGAAACAATGTGGGAAAAAGTTGGAAATGGAACTCCAAAAGGAGGAGGGAATGTTGTAATAGCTGGAGGAGGCTTTAATAATATAGAGGGCTCAACTTGGCAAGTAATTTTTGAAATTGAAGATGGACGAGTTGCTTTTGATACTATGATGCAAGGCGGTCCATTGCGAGTAGGAGGAAGGATTTTTGATTAATAGTAACTTAAAACCTTTGATAATTTTTACTCAAATTTATCATCACTCATTCCCTATTGACTTACAATACTTGCCAAAAGTTTTTTTACATTCATGATATTATATACTGGGATTCCATTATATAGGAGGAAAGAGATGAAAAAACGTACCTTGCTTTGGCTAGTTGTGTCTATTGTAGTCTTTGGGGGAGGCGCATGGCTAGCACAAGAAACAAATCTATTTCTAAGCCCACGAGCTAAGCAGTTGGCTTATTTAAAGGAGCACGAAGAGGAGATTAAGAAGTTTGTAAAATCTCAAAATGCAAAGATAGAATCGGTTCAAATTGATTGGCATGAAACCAAGTGGGAAAAAGTGGGAAATGGAACTTCGCAAGGCGGAGGGGAAGTTGTGAGTGTATTTGGTGAATTTAATAATATAGAAGAGTCGGATTGGAGTGTCATGTTTGAAATTGAAAAAGAAAAAGTAATTTTTGATTCTATGACATTAAGCGGTCCGTTACGTGTAGGAGGAAGAGGTTTTGACGAATAGTAATACAAAAGATTAGGATAGTTTCGTCTATCCCCTATTCCCTACTGACGTACAATACTTGCTAAAAGTATTTTTTTACAT
This sequence comes from Streptococcus oralis, assembly GCF_019929365.1. Taxonomy (GTDB): domain Bacteria; phylum Bacillota; class Bacilli; order Lactobacillales; family Streptococcaceae; genus Streptococcus; species Streptococcus oralis_BT. The sequence continues at coordinate 46,217 of NZ_JAHZPH010000002.1, forward strand.
TCATGATATAATATACTTAGATTCCGCTATATAGGAGGAAAAAGATGAAAAGACGTACTTTGGTTTGGCTAGTTATAGCCCTTGTAGTATTTGGAGGAGGCGCATGGATGGCACAGGAAACAAATCTATTTGGAGGAATAACTCTGAGCCCACGGGCTAAGCAGTTGGCTTATCTGAAGGAGCATGAAGAGGAAATGGCGAACTTCGTTAAATCTTGGAATTCAAAAGTTGAGAGTGTCCAATTTGATTGGGATAGTATGGAAGTTGGTCAGGTAGGAAATGGAACTCCTCAAGGCGGAGGTTATATGATGACAGTGAACGGTAGAATCAATAATAATAAGGATACTAAATTTACATTAGGTTTTCCACTAAAACGTAATTTAAATGAAATCCCTGAGAAACTTGTTATTATTCAAATGCAACCAATAAGAATTTTGAAAGGAAATTTATGGGATCTTTATGAGTAACAGTAATTTAAAAACCTTTGATAATTTTTATGCAGATTTAACATTATTCCTCATTGCTTATTAACTTCGAATACTTACTAAAAGTATTTTTTTTTACATTCATGATATAATATACTTAGATTCCGCTATATAGGAGGAAAGAGATGAAAAAGCGTACCTTACTTTGGCTAGTTTTAGCTCTTGTAGTATTTGGAGGAGGAGCATGGATGGCGCAGAAAACAAATCTATTTGGAGGAGCATTTCTTAGTCCGCGAGCCAAGCAGTTAGCTTATCTAAAGGAACATGAAGAGGAGATTAAGGAGTTTGTAAAATCTTTAAATCCTAAAGTCGAATCGATTCAAATAGATTGGAAACAGACACAATGGGATAAGATAGGAAATGGTACACCTCAAGGAGGAGGCGATATTGTTCAGGTTTATGGAGGGTTTAATAATATATCAAACTCAAGCTGGAGTGTGATTATTAAGATTACAGATGGAAAAATTTTAATTAATTCTATTGGAATTGGTAGTCCGTTGCGTATTGGGGGTAAACTGCTTGACTAATAGTAATTTAAAAAAATTTGATAATTTTTATTCAAATTTAACATCATTCATTCCCCACTGACTTCAAATACTTACCAAAAGTATTTTTTTTTACATTCATGATATAATAAACTTAGATTCCGCTATATAGGAGGAAAGAAATGAAAAAACGTACTTTACTTTGGCTAGTTTTAGCACTTGTAGTATTCGGAGGAGGCGCATGGATGGAACAGAAAACAAATTTATTTGGAGGAGTATTTCTTAGTCCGCGAGCCAAGCAGTTGGCTTATCTGAAGGAGCATGAAGAAGAAATTGTAAAATTTGTAAAGTCTAAAAATTCAAAGATAGAATCTGTTCAGATGGATTGGAATAGTTTAACTGTTGAACAGATAGGGAATGGAACTCCACAGGGGGGAGGTTATAATCTATCAGTGAAGGGTTCTTTTAATCATATAAAGGATTCTGACTTTACAATAGATTTTCGATTAAAAAATAAAAATGATGTGCCTTCAATAGATAGGATTGGTATGTATAATCAGCCTAGAGTGTTAAAAAATGGAGGTTGGGACAAGTATGACGAATAGTAACTTAAAAACCTTTGATAATTTTTACTCAAATTTAATATTACTCATTCTCTACTAACTTAGAATACTTGCCAAAAGTATTTTTTTTTACATTCATGATATAATATACTTAGATTCCGCTGTATAGGAGGAAAGAGATGAAAAAACGTACCTTACTTTGGCTAGTTTTAGCACTTGTAGTATTCGGAGGAGGAGCATGGATGGCGCAGAAAACAAATCTATTTGGAGGAGTATTTCTTAGTCCGCGAGCCAAGCAGTTGGCTTATTTAAAGGAGCATGAAGAGGAGATTAAGGATTTTGTGAAATCTCAAAATCCAAAGATAGAATCTGTTCAAATAAATTGGCATGAAACTAAGTGGGAAAAAGTTGGAAATGGAACCCCACAAGGCGGAGGGGAAGTTGTTAGCATATTTGGTGAATTTAATAATCTAAAAGAATCAGACTGGAATGTCCTAATAGAAATTAAAGAAGGAAAAGTTGATTTGGAAAGCATGGGTATCAGCAATGGTATAAGATTAGGAGGTGAACTTTTTGACTAACAGTAACTTAAAAACCTTTGATAATTTTTATGCAGATTTAGCACAATCTTCTTACCGTGGGAGGCCGATTAGATTTCCTTATGAATCATTAAGTGAGAAAAATAAGGCGAAATTAGATTCGGGAACTTCAGTCCCTTTTGATTTTTCCCAAGATGTTGTTTATAAGAAAGAAATCACCCCCGGAGGTAAGAACCTTCCTCATAATGGGAAAGTCTACTTGCAACCAGATCCTGATTTACACGATGTTTATAAAATCACAACAGTTCCTGTTCCTGATACGAACGGTATGAGACAGGAACCTCACAAGACCAAACTCTATCAAAAAGGGCTCTTAACGGACGAGAGAGCTGGTTTTAATGCCTACTACTTAACGGATACGCCAACCTTGACTAAAGACACCAAGAAAACCTATATGACCATCCGCGGAAGTGATGCCATCAGTAAAGAAAATTGGAACGACTGGGTTGACAACGACGCTCAGTTTGCTCTCAACCATATCCATACGCCTCAAGCCAAGTTAGCAACAGTAGGAATGAAGACGAAAATCGCTGAGATGCGCGAAAAGGCTCCAAATGCGACGATGGACATCACAGGTCACTCCCTGGGAACCATTGTCTCTGCGCAAGGAGTAGCGGGCCTTAGCGATGAGGAGCTTGAGAAAATCGGCAAAGTCGTCCTCTTTGACGGTCCAGACACGACAAAGAGTTTAAAGAAAATGGGACTCAGTGATGAGAAAATCAAAAAGATTAGCGAAAAAATCGAGTACTATGTCAATCCTTTTGATGTCGTGGGTATGCTTAACCGCGAGCATACCATCACTAAATTACCTGGGGACTCCGATGAACCACTTAAGAAACCCGTCGGTAAAGTCAATGTCCTTGTTCCCCTTCATTATACCCAGATTACTGATCCGGAAAGTTCCCATGACTTTGGTGTTTTCCAATCGGATGGAAAGGGAAATTTATTGACTGCGTCTGAGGATTTTCACCCAGAATTGCTCAGGGCAGGTGAAAAGCTGGCTCGACTGATTGCGACATCTTTGGATTCTCTCAGGGCTTTAGGAGTTGATGAAAATGTAGCCACAAATGTTTTAAATTCCATTATGAGAGGTGAGTTTAAAATAAAGGCAGCTATTGGTTATTCAATTTACGAGAATTTTACAACTGAATATAGTAAAATCGTCGAAGAAGCTCGTCAGGAATCTATAAAGTGGGATCGAGAAGCTATTCCTCGTTATCAGGAACAACTGAGAAATGGCAATCTTTCAGGAAATCAAAGAATCTTGGTTCGAGCTCAGTTGCTTCAGACAGCAGCCCAGTTGGCAAATTTTGACATGGAAGATAAAGTAAAATCTGTGAAAACCTTACTTTCAGATGCTAAGGAAGATATTCAAAACATGATAAAAGAAACAAGGCAGACAGCGTTTGACATGGTTGGATATTTGTCAAGTTCAGAAGTTACGAATCTGCTTTCTGGTTTTGATACAACAAGCTTTTGGGATGAAGGCGTTGCGAGTGACACGAAGACTGCAGCAACATCCTTTCTGACACAAATCGAGCAACTGGGGGAAAGCTTGGTTAAAGCTAGTGGCTCCTTTGAGACCATAGATACAGATAGTGCTGAAGATTTTAATAATCTATTGGCGGATGTAAAGCAAACATGGAGGGGGAAAAATGGTAGTCCTAACGGATGAGGATACTTTAATTACAAGAGAGCAACTCGATAGAGGCTTCAAAGAAAGAATGAAGGAACAAGAACGCCAAGCAGTTAGGGCCTTGGTAACTGCAAAAGAGTTGTCAATCCTTGCTAAAGGAGCAGAATTAGCTAAAAAGTTGCAGGAAGCAGCCACAGATATGCAAGATTACTCTTCTAAGACCTATGTGAACAATATTAAGGGTGGATTTGAGGGGAAAGCTGCAGATGCTGCCGAAACTTACTTGACACAGACCTTGCAAACACCTACTTTACAGAGTCCGATCAAAAGCTAGGAGAAAACTGGTCATGGATAAAAAGGAACTTCAGAAATTAGAGGATGAGCACAATCGTAAATTACGAGACTTAGAGCGTTTGGAGATGGATTTGGATGATGATTTCCACAAGTTTAGTAGGGAGACGGATCATCTCCTAGAGGCGCTTTCCTATGCATGCAGAGACAGTAGTTTTGCTGAAATTCAACCATATATCTTTGAGATAGAGAACAATTTAGATAACTATCATCAACTTTATAAGAGTCGTATAGAGAATGTACTGGAAGCTCGACACCAAGAGAATAAAAACTTTTATCGAAAGTTAGAAGAAAAGGATCTATAACAAATATACCCTATAAGAGATATTTAGGTTAATTATAACGCTTTTTTATTATATTTTTAAAAAAATGAATATTAAACTTGTAATATTATATCTATTATCATTTTTTTAGATAGTGGGTAGCAAAAAAGTGTTTGATATTTGTCAAACACTTTTTCTATTTACTGTTCTTCTGTTACAAACTGGCTGAGCAGTCCATTGATAAAACGGGCAGATTTTTGATCTGAGAAGTTCTTTGCAAGCTCGATAGCTTCATTAACAGCAACTAGCTGAGGGGTGTCAAATGAAGTGATTTCAAAGACTCCCAAGCGAAGGAGGTTTCTCTCCACGAGCGTTAAGCGTTCAATGGTCCAACCTGCTTTTAAATGCTGTGTGATTTGCTTGTCTAGTTCTTCTTTTTTAGCTTGAACACCAGAAACTAGCTCTGTCAAAAAGGCTGGAAGTTGCACATCCGTATCTTCACGATCGTGTGTGTAGGCGAAACGACAAGCAGTTTCGACATCTGTACCGAACTCAAGGCTCATGAGAGCTTGAAAAGCGCATTTACGGAGCTCACGTCTAGATTCTAATAGTGGACTAGTCATTGAGGAAGTCCTCATCAAACAAGTCTTTCAAGTCAGGTTTTGGTGTTTTATCTGGAACGATACCTGCAACGTGGATATTGATAGCAGTGAGTTCTACATCAGCCATGTTGCGGACTGCATCTTTGACAGCTTTTTGGATAGCAACAGCTACCTTAGGAACTTTTACTCCGTACTCAAGGTAGAGGTAGATATCTGCTGTGAGTTCTTCGTTCACGTTTTTAAGATAAACACCGCGGCCGAGCGAAAGTTTCGAAAGGGTGTCAGATACTGATTTGTTTGAAAAAGAGTGAACACCCTCTACTTTTGCTGTAGCAATAGCAATGATTTTTTCAAGTACACGTGGGGCGATAACGATTTCGCCAAGTTGTTCTTCAATTCCCATAGAATGACCTCTTTCTAGAGATTAGGCACGAGAAACGTAAGTTCCTTCTGCAGTGTTGATAACGAGTTTTTGTCCTGCTTCGATGAAGTCTGGCACGTTTACGACAAGACCAGTTTCCATTGTTGCTGGCTTACCAGAACCTGTAACAGTAGCACCTTTGATAGATGGTTGAGTTTCTGCAACTGTCAATTCAACAGTAGTTGGTACAGTTACACCGATTACTTCAGTTCCGTAGAATTGGATTTTCACATCAGAGTTTTCAAGGATGTAAAGCAATTCGTTTTCAACGTTGACTACAGGGATTTCGTATTGGTCGTAAGTTTCAGTGTTCATGAAGTAGGCAGTTTCATCCATTTTGTACAAGTATTGAGCTGGGACAGTCTCGATGATGGCTTGTTCAAATTTTTCCTCTGGACGATAGCTTGTGTCAAATGTAGAACCAGTACGGACATCACGCAATTTCATACGCATGATTGTGTTTCCTTTACCTGGTTTGTGGTGGCTAGCTTCCAAAACGCGGATCAATTTTCCGTCAGCTGTTTCAAAGGTCATACCAGCTTTTAATTTACTTGCTTCAATCATGTTTTTACCTCTTTAATAAATATTATTACTCTTCATTTTACCATAAAATACTCTGGAAATAAAGCCAAAATAGTTATTGGGAGTTGGTAGAGAAGAAAAAACCAACCTTAGGGCTGGTTTTGTTCTGTCTAGTTTTCTTTCAACTTAGCCAATTCCTGGGCGAGTAGTTTAAGGGCAACTTGTGGATTGGCTTGGCCTTTGGTTGCCTTCATAAGGAAGCCTGTGAAGGCCTTGTCTGCGTTTCGTTTACCGGACTTGAAGTCGGCAACGGCAGCTTCGTTATCCGCAAAGACTTGGTGGATGATTGGAATTAACACATCTGGATCAGAGATTTGCACCAATCCAGCTTTTTCCACGTATTCACGCGCGCCACCGCCATTTTTAGCCAGATGGACAAAGACTTTCTTGGCAATCTTAGAGGAGATGGTACCATCTTCGATGATGGCAATCATTTCAACCAAGTTTTCTGGTGTCAATTCGATTTGTTCTAGTGTTTTGCCTTCGGCGTTCAAGAACTGAGCGACTTCCCCTTGGAGCCAGTTAGAAACTTGTTTAGCATCGCCACCGAGGGCAACAGCTTTTTCAAAGAAGTCAGAAGTGACTTTGTTTGTCGTCAACTGGCTAGCATCGTAGTCTGACAAGCCAAGCTCAGATACGTAGCGTGCACGGCGTTCTTTTGGAAATTCTGGCAATTCTGTTCGCATTTCCTCAATCCACTCATCTGAGATTTCAAAGAGTGGTAGGTCTGGTTCTGGGAAGTAGCGGTAGTCTGCAGCACCTTCTTTGACACGCATGAGGATAGTTGCCTTGTTGGCTTCATCGTAACGACGTGTTTCTTGGCGGATTTGACCACCTGAGCGAAGGATTTCAGCTTGGCGTTGGACTTCGTATTCAAGCCCCTTACGGACGTTAGAGAAGGAGTTTAAGTTTTTCAACTCAGTCTTGGTACCGAATTTTTCTTGACCATAAGGGCGAAGGGAGATGTTGGCATCCACACGCATCGAACCTTCTTCCATTTTAACGTCAGAAATGCCAGCGTACTGGATGACTTCCTTTAAGGCTGTTAGATAAGCGTAGGCTTCTTCAGGAGAACGCATGTCCGCTTCAGATACAATCTCAATCAATGGCACCCCTTGGCGGTTGAGGTCAACATAGGAGTAGCCATCTGTACCGTGGGTGTTTTTACCAGCATCTTCCTCTAGGTGGGCGCGCTCGATACCGATTTTCTTGGTCGTACCGTCTTCTAGTTCCACTTCAATCCAACCATTGTAGCCGATAGGTTCATCAAACTGAGAAATTTGGTAGGCTTTTGGATTATCAGGGTAGAAATAGTTCTTGCGGTCAAAGTGCATCTTTTTGTGGATGTCCATGTTGAGGGCAAGTGCTGCCTTGATACCAGCATCGACAACCCCTTTATTGAGAACTGGCAGAACTCCTGGGAAAGACCAGTCAATCACGTTGGTATTGGCATTTTGATCATTTCCAAAGTGGGCAGAAGTAGGTGAGAAGATTTTTGAATTGGTGTTGAGCTCTACGTGGACTTCAAGTCCAATGACTGTTTCAAAGTTCATTAGTTGTCACCTCCAAAAATCACGGGTTGTTGTTTGTGGTAGTCTGTTGTTGCTTCAAAGGCAGCAGCAGCTTGGTAAATGGTTTCCTCAGAGTATTTAGGACCAATCAATTGGAGACCGACAGGTAGACCTTGAGAGAATCCAGCAGGAATCGAAATTCCTGGGAGACCTGCTAAGTTGACTGGGATGGTCAAGAGGTCAGCCAAGTACATGGCAACAGGGTCGTGGTTGAGTGAGTCCAAGTCATAGGCAACGCTTGGAGCAGTTGGTCCCAAAATCAAGTCGTAATCCGCAAAGACTTTTTCGAAATCTTGGATGATGAGGGTACGGACCTGACCAGCTTTCTTGTAGTAGGCATCGTAGTAACCTGATGAAAGGCTGAAAGTACCTAGCATGATACGGCGTTTCACTTCTTCACCGAAACCTTGGCTACGGCTGTTGACATAGATTTCGTCAAGATTAGTCGCATCCACTGCGCGGTAGCCGTAACGAATACCGTCAAAACGTTGCAAGTTTGAGGATGCTTCTGATGAAGCGATAATGTAGTAAACGGCAACACCGTATTTTGAGTGAGGAAGGCTAACTTCTTCGACGATGGCACCAAGTTTTTCAAAGTGTTTAGCGGCATTCAGAATGGTTTCCTTAACCTCTGGGTCAATCCCTTCACCGAGGTATTCCTTAGGCAAAGCAATTTTCATGCCCTTGATGTCTTGACCGATTTTTGAAGTAAAGTCAGCGATGCGGACAGGGGCAGAAGTAGAGTCTTTAGCATCTTCGCTGGCAATAGCGTTAAGCAAGAGGGCATTTTCCTTAACAGTTGGTGCGAAAGGTCCAATCTGGTCTAATGAGCTACCGAAGGCAATAAGACCGAAACGAGAAACTGTTCCGTAGGTTGGTTTGAGACCAACAATCCCGTTAAAGGCAGCAGGTTGGCGGATAGAACCACCAGTATCAGAACCAAGTGACAAGCGGACTTGTCCTGAAGCTACCGCTGCAGCGGAACCACTAGATGAGCCACCAGGAACCTTGTTTTGGTCCCAAGCGTTTTTAGTGGCACCGTAGTGAGAAGTCTCACCTGAACCACCCATGGCAAATTCGTCCATGTTGGTTTTCCCTACGACAATCATGCCTTTAGCTTTTGCATTGGAAACGGCAGTCGCATCAAAGATAGGTTCGTAGTTATAGAGCATTTTTGAGGCAGCAGTTGTAAGGATACCGTCAGTAGAGATATTATCCTTAACAGCCAGTGGAATTCCTGAAAGAACATTGTCCGCATCGATTCCAGTTTCATCAATGGCTTTAGCTTGAGCAAGGGCTTGCTCTTCAGCGATAGTGACAAAAGCGTTGATAGCTGCCTCGCGAGACTTGATATCTTCAAGCGAGGCTTGTGTCAATTCAGTTGCTGAAATCTCCTTAGAGACAAGGAGATTGTGCAAGTCTTCAATAGTTTTGTTATTAAAAGTCATTAGGCATCTCCTCCATCATCTAGGATAGCTGGTACCTTGATATAGTAGTTTTCTTTTTCAGGTACATTTTTAAACAAGCGGTCACGGTCTGTTCCTTCTTCAGCCACATCAGGGCGGAGTACGGTCTTGCGGTCAGCCATGGTCGTAGTAGGTGCGACACCAGTTGTGTCGACTTCGCCTAGCAATTCAACCATGTCAACAATTTTAGACAAGGTGGTCGCAAAGGCAGCAGTTTCTTCTTCTGAGAATCTTAATTTTGAAAGATTGGCAACGTGTGTTACCTCTTCTTGCGTAATTTTCATCTTGCATCCTTTCGTGAAATGATGATTTTTAGTCTGTTCTATTTTACCATATTTTCCTATAAATAAGCTAAGGCAAAGCGAAAAGAAATAGAAATTGAAAAATCGCTTTTAATTCGCTATAATGGTTAAACTAAAAGAAAAATTGATTGAGACTAGAGATTAATGTAGGAAGAATTCCTCGAAAGATGAGTTAGGATAGAAAATATGCTACATAATTTTTTTACAAGATTCCAAACCATTCCTCCTCCCATTTCACTTTTTTGGTATGGGATTATGATGTTTCTCTTAGTACTTTGTATTTATGGAGCACTTGCTTATCACAAGAATCCACGCTTTGTCTGCTTGTTTAAGGGGATTTAGATCCTCCAGTTACTAGCCCTTTATAGTTGGTATGTTGGCTTTGGGATCCCATTTTCTAATAGCCTTCCATTTTATCATTGCCGTTTAGCCATGTTTGCGGTAGTTTTCTTACCAGATAAATGGCGGAGCAAGCAATATTTTGCCCTCTTAGGAGCAAGTGGAGCGGTATTTGCCTTGGTTTACCCCGTTTTTGACCCCTATGATTTTCCACACATCACCAGTTTTTCATTTTTGATTGGGCACTATGCCCTTTTGGTGAATTCCTTGGTCTACTTGATGAATCACTACGACAAGAGCTTACTTAAGAAGTGTATGATCGTAGTCTATACTTTCGTTCTCAATCTCTTTCTAGTTGGGGTTAATATGGTGACCGGTGGAAATTATGGTCTCTTAAGAGATACACCGTTTATCTCGAATGCTCCTCTATGGATAAAGTACCTCCTTGTGTCGGTTATTCTTTCTCTAGCTTTGCTTCTCTTTGATATCTTGTTCAAGAAACGGTGGAAAAAGAGAAATCAGGTGAAATCTATGCTCTAGCTTACCTTTTCATCTGATGAGCGATTGAAAAACTCCCCGAAATCCGATATAATGGAGTGTTGAAAGGATTAGAATATTCCAATGTAAAATAAAAAAATACTAACATTCACCATTATACTAAAATGAAAGAAAGAGAAGAAGATGACTTTACAAGAAGAAATCAAGAAACGCCGTACCTTTGCCATTATTTCCCACCCGGACGCCGGGAAAACAACCATCACTGAGCAGTTGCTCTACTTCGGGGGCGAGATTCGTGAGGCTGGTACCGTAAAAGGTAAGAAAACAGGGACTTTTGCCAAGTCTGACTGGATGGATATCGAGAAACAACGTGGTATTTCGGTAACCTCATCTGTTATGCAGTTTGACTACGATGGGAAGCGTGTGAATATCCTTGACACACCAGGGCACGAGGACTTTTCAGAAGACACTTATCGAACCTTGATGGCGGTGGATGCTGCGGTCATGGTCGTGGACTCTGCCAAGGGTATCGAGGCTCAAACCAAGAAATTGTTTGAAGTTGTCAAACACCGTGGCATTCCAGTCTTTACCTTTATGAACAAGTTGGACCGTGACGGTCGTGAACCACTGGACCTCTTGCAGGAATTGGAAGAAGTCTTGGGGATTGCTAGCTACCCCATGAACTGGCCAATTGGTATGGGGAAAGCCTTTGAGGGCTTATATGACCTCTATAACCAACGCTTGGAGCTCTATAAAGGGGATGAGCGTTTTGCCAGTCTGGAAGATGGGGACAAACTTTTTGCGAGCAATCCTTTCTATGAGCAAGTCAAGGATGATATCGAGCTTCTAAATGAAGCTGGAAATGAGTTTTCAGAGGAAGCTATTCTGGCTGGAGAATTGACACCTGTCTTCTTCGGTTCAGCCCTTACTAACTTTGGTGTGCAGACCTTCCTTGAGACCTTCCTCAAGTTTGCTCCAGAACCACATGGTCACAAGAAAATAGACGGAGAAATTGTCGATCCTTACGATAAGGATTTCTCAGGATTTGTCTTTAAAATCCAAGCCAACATGGATCCTCGTCACCGTGACCGCATCGCCTTTGTCCGTATCGTTTCGGGTGAGTTTGAGCGTGGGATGAGTGTTAACCTGCCTCGTACTGGTAAGGGAGCCAAGCTATCCAATGTCACTCAGTTTATGGCGGAAAGTCGTGAGAATGTGACCAATGCTGTGGCAGGTGATATTATCGGGGTTTACGATACAGGTACTTATCAGGTTGGAGATACGCTAACTGTTGGGAAAAACAAGTTTGAATTTGAACCACTACCAACCTTTACACCAGAGATTTTCATGAAGGTTTCTGCCAAGAATGTCATGAAGCAAAAATCCTTCTACAAGGGGATTGAACAACTGGTGCAAGAAGGAGCGATTCAGCTTTATAAAAATTACCAAACAGGCGAGTATATGCTGGGTGCTGTGGGACAACTCCAATTTGAAGTCTTTAAGCACCGTATGGAAGGCGAGTACAATGCAGAAGTAGTCATGAGCCCAATGGGTAAAAAGACGGTTCGTTGGATCAAGCCTGAGGACTTGGACGAGCGCATGTCCTCAAGCCGCAATATCTTGGCCAAGGACCGCTTCGACCAACCAGTCTTCCTCTTTGAAAATGACTTTGCCCTCCGCTGGTTTGCGGATAAATATCCAGACGTAGAGCTGGAGGAAAAAATGTAAATCGTTACAAATGACTAGCAACATAAAGTTGCTGTCATTTGACGGTAACCGCTATGGCGGTCTACCTAAACGCTTCACTAGGAAAAATCCACGAATAGTATCGATTCGTGGATTTTTTCATATAGTAAAGGTAATTGAAGTCAAAGGTAAATTAAAAACCTCAGAGAAATCATGTTACGTGAATTCTTCTGAGGTTTTTCTAGTTTCCATATTTCTGGTAAAAATCGACCTTGACCTGGATAAAGGTTTCGGCTTCGCGTAGTAGTTGCAGGAGGGTGGCACGGGTTTCAAACTCCTCACGTGTTTTAGGGAGACTCCGATTGCGGAAGACTTGCAGATAGCGTTCGATGTCATCAAGTAGGTCATGAGCAGGATTGGTCTGGCTTAGCTGGGCAGCAATCTTTGAAAAGAGCTGGGCCAAGATCAAACTCTCACTTGCGGCCAAATGACAGGTATTGATCTGCTGGGCCATATTTCGCAGGATACGACTTTGTCGCTGTCTCATCTCAAAGTAGTGGATGTGATAGTCCGTCTGGTGAAAGAGGTGGTCCGAGTGATCCAGGTAGACCAGTTTGAGGGCTTCATCGAGGAGGTTGTCTAATTGGTCAACGAGTTGGGCTTGATTGCGCCCGTCTCCTCTTGACAGATAGTATTTAAAGCGAAGCAGGATGTCTTTTAACTTTTCCTCGACCTGAAGGTGGTAGCTTTGGATGGCTTTCTCACGAGAGGGCATATAAAGGTTGACCAATAGAGCAAAGCTTGTCCCGATGAGAAAGAGGAGCACTTCATTGAGCAAGAGAGCTGGAGAAGTAGATTCCTGTACCAAGAGATGACCGACCAAGACACTGCTAGGGGTGATGCCGATTTCCCAGCCCATTTTGTAAGAAAGAGGGACATAGAGAGCCAGATAGAGGCCCAGACTCCAAATGTGAAAGCCCGTCAGCTGAAAGGCTAGAACACCGATAGCGAGCGCTAGGAGCATAGAAAAGAGGCGGTTACGTGCTAATTTCAGCGTGCTTCTGCGCGTGTCGGATAGGCTTAAGAGGGCGATAATTCCAGCTGAAACTGCTGAAGATAACTCAAAAAAATAAGCGAGGAAACAAGCGAGGCAGGTCGCTAAGATCAGTTTTGTCGTACGTTGGGTGATAGACATGAGAATTTCCTATAATATTAGAATAAGAGTATAAAAGACAAGGCTTGGAAGACTTGTCTTAAAAAATCTATTTTTTACGTGCCGACGCGTACTCAGCTACTGCTGTAAAGAGGACGTCGGTAGAAGAGTTCAGGGCAGTTTCGCAGGAATCTTGGACGACACCGATGACAAAACCAACTCCGACTACCTGCATAGCAACGTCATTTGAAATCCCAAAGAGACTACAAGCGACGGGAATGAGGAGGAGTGATCCACCAGCGATTCCAGAAGCTCCGCAGGCAGAAATGGCAGCCACTACACTGAGCACAAAGGCTGTACCAAAGTCGACAGAGATTCCCAGAGTATTGACTGCAGCTAGAGTCAAAATGTTAATGGTTACGGCTGCACCAGCCATGTTGATAGTGGAGCCAAGGGGAATAGAAACAGAGTAGGTATCTGGATTGAGTCCAAGATCTTGGCAGAGTTTCATGTTGACAGGGATATTAGCGGCAGAACTACGAGTAAAGAAAGCTGTAATTCCACTGACACGCAAACATTTAAAAACAAGGGGGTAAGGATTTTTTCTCATAAGGAGAAAGGCAATGAGGGGATTGATGACAAGGGCCACAAAAGCCATGGTTGCAATCAAGAGTCCTAGCAAAATTCCGTAGTTAGCAAGGCTGGTAATTCCTTTATCAGAGATGGTTTTGAAGACCAAGCCCATAATTCCGAAAGGTGCCAAATTGATAATCCACTCTACAATCTTGGAAGTTACACCAGCCATGGTTTTGAGCAATTCCTTGCTGTTTTTGCTAGCTTCTCTCATAGCAAGTCCAAAGACAACAGCCCATGATAGAATTCCAATATAGTTGGCTTTGACGACGGCGTTGAGGGGATTGTCCACGAGATTCAGCAGGAGGTTGCTGAGAACTTGACCGATGCCGTCTGGTGGGGCAACCTCTGTGCTTGCACTGCTAAGAGTAATCTGGACGGGGAAGAGAAAACTAGCCAGTACAGCAATCAAGGCAGCTGCAAAGGTGCCGAGTAGATAGAGAAAAATAACGGTCTTCATATTGGTATCTTGCCCTTTTTGATGTTGTGAGAGGGCATTTGCGACGAGGGTAAAGACCAAGACAGGAGCAATGGCTTTCAGACCCCCAACGAATAGGTCACCGAGAATGCCGAGCCCCGACAGATTAGGAAAAAGTAGCCCTAGAGAGGCTCCCAGAAGCATGCCGATTAGGATACGTTTGATGAGGCTGGCCTTGTTCCAGGCACGAATGATTTTTTTCATAAATAGTCTCCTTCAAAGTGTATTGTTTATGATTATAGTATAAATATGCCGTTGAGGCAAGTCTTTTTTTGAGTTTGGGGGAATATCGGAATATTTATGAGGGATTTGAACGGGATGATTTGTGGTATAATACTAGAAAGGAGTTTTGTATGCAAGAATTTTTTCAACGTTATCTTGATAAATTGGATGTAACAACTGTATTAGAGAATCTCTTGACCAAGGTGATTTCTCTTTTGATTCTCTTTCTGTTATTTTATATAGCTAAAAAGATGCTTCATGCGACTGTACGAAAGATTGTCAAGCCCTCGCTTAAATTTTCAAATCGAGATGCTGGCAGACAGAAGACTATTTCTCGTTTGCTTGAAAATATCTTTAACTATACCCTTTATTTCTTTTTAATCTACTGTATCTTGTCCATTTTAGGCTTGCCAGTTTCCAGCCTTCTTGCTGGGGCAGGGATTGCTGGAGTTGCCATTGGAATGGGGGCGCAAGGCTTTCTATCCGATGTCATCAATGGCTTTTTCATCCTCTTTGAACGCCAGCTCGATGTGGGCGACGAAGTGATCCTCACAAATGGTCCTATTACCGTGTCTGGAAAGGTTGTCAGTGTAGGAATCCGTACGACCCAACTTCGCAGTGACGACCAAGCCCTTCACTTTGTTCCCAACCGAAATATCACTGTTGTCAGCAACTTCTCTCGTACAGAGTAGGTCTGCTATTTTGGCAGATTTATGGTACAATAGAAAGAGTTTGGCAAAGGAGAGAGTATGCTATTTGTAGAGAAAAAACTAGGTCATGATTGTACTTGGATAGACCTTGATGTGGACAAGATTAAAAATACGGAAGATCTTTCTGACATCTATGGATTGGACAAGGAAACCATTGAGTATGCTCTAGATAGAAATGAACGTGCTCACATGGATTATAACCGTGAAACGGGGACGGTAACCTTTATTTATAATGTTCTTGATTTAGAAAAAGACAAGGAATATTATGAAGCGATTCCGATGACCTTTATCGTTGAAAAACAACGGCTGATCACAATTAGCAACCACAAGAATAGTTATGTGATTAAACGAATGGCATCCTACCTTGAAAGCCATGAAGTTGTTTCAATCTACAAATTTCTTTTTGCCAGTTTAGAGATTATTAGCAATGCTTATTATCCAGTTATTGAAGAGATGGATAAAAGTAAGGATGAAATCAGTGCACTTCTTCGTCAAAAAACAACTAAAAAAAATCTTTTTGCCCTCTCTGACTTGGAAACTGGTATGGTTTACCTGACAGCTGCTGCTAAACAAAATCGTCTCCTCTTGGAACATATCCAAGGGCATGCTCTTTATCGCAATCTTAATGAGGTAGAAAGAGAGCAGTTTGACGATGCTATGATTGAAGCTCATCAGTTGGTTTCGATGACAGACTTGATTTCTCAAGTTTTGCAACAACTCTCAGCCTCTTACAACAACATCCTAAATAATAATCTAAATGATAATTTGACAACTTTGACAATTATCTCAGTCTTGCTAGCTATCCTTGCGGTTATTACAGGATTTTTCGGAATGAATGTTCCCTTACCGTTTACAGATGAACCAGATGCTTGGATTTATATTTTGCTAGCTAGTCTAATTTTATGGGCAGTCTTAGCCCAATATTTAAAGAAAATTGCTAGAAATTAAAAAGAAAAGGAGCCAGAATGGCGATTGAAAACTATATGCCAGATTTTGCTGTGGAAGCAGTCTATGATCTGACAGTTCCAAGTCTGCAAGCGCAGGGAATCAAGGCTGTTTTGGTCGATTTGGATAATACCCTCATTGCTTGGAACAACCCTGATGGGACGCCAGAGATGAAGCAATGGCTACATGACCTTCGGGATGCAGGTATTCGCATCATCGTCGTATCAAATAACACCAAAAAACGAGTTCAACGTGCAGTTGAGAAATTTGGAATTGATTACGTTTATTGGGCTCTTAAGCCCTTCACCTTTGGAATTGACCGTGCCATGAAGGAATTTCACTATGAGAAAAATGAAGTGGTCATGGTCGGCGATCAGCTTATGACGGATATACGAGCAGCCCACCGTGCAGGTATTCGCTCAATCTTAGTCAAACCCTTGGTCCAACATGACTCTATTAAGACACAGATTAACCGAGCTCGTGAGCGCCGTGTCATGAAGCAAATTACTGAAAAGTACGGACCGATTACATATAAAAAAGGAATCTAACTATGGAAGAAATTCTCTGTATTGGTTGTGGAGCAACCATTCAGACGACAGACAAGGCTGGTCTTGGATTTACTCCCCAATCGGCACTCGAAAAAGGTTTGGAGACAGGGGAAGTCTATTGCCAACGTTGTTTCCGTCTCCGTCACTACAATGAAATCACAGATGTCCAGTTGACAGACGATGATTTCCTCAAGCTCTTGCACGAGGTGGGGGACAGTGATGCCTTGGTGGTCAATGTCATTGATATCTTTGACTTTAATGGTTCTGTCATCCCAGGCTTGCCACGCTTTGTATCGGGCAATGATGTCCTCTTGGTCGGAAATAAAAAAGATATCCTGCCCAAGTCTGTTAAACCGGGCAAGATTAGCCAGTGGCTCATGGAACGTGCCCACGAAGAAGGACTTCGTCCAGTAGATGTCGTCCTGACTTCAGCCCAAAACAAGCAGGCCATCAAGGAAGTCATTGACAAAATCGAGCACTACCGTAAGGGCCGTGATGTCTACGTGGTCGGTGTGACCAATGTTGGAAAGTCAACTCTTATCAATGCCATCATCCAGGAAATCACGGGCGACCAGAATGTCATCACGACTTCACGCTTTCCAGGAACAACATTGGACAAGATTGAGATTCCGCTTGACGACGGATCTTATATCTACGATACGCCGGGAATCATCCACCGTCACCAAATGGCCCACTACTTGACGGCTAAAAATCTCAAGTATGTCAGTCCTAAAAAGGAAATCAAGCCCAAAACCTATCAGCTCAATCCTGAACAAACCCTATTTTTAGGTGGTTTGGGTCGATTTGACTTTATTGCAGGAGAAAAGCAAGGTTTCACTGCCTTTTTTGACAATGAACTCAAACTCCACCGTACCAAGCTAGAAGGCGCTAGTGCCTTTTATGACAAGCATCTGGGAACCCTTCTAACTCCACCAAATAGCAAGGAAAAAGAAGATTTTCCAAAACTAGTCCAACATGTCTTTACCATCAAGGATAAGACAGACCTGGTCATCTCAGGACTAGGCTGGATCCGCGTAACAGGCACCGCCAAAGTCGCCGTCTGGGCCCCAGAAGGCGTCGCAGTCGTCACACGAAAAGCAATTATTTAAACACAGAAAGGAAAGGGTTATCTTTATAAAGGCGAGCATTGCGAGCCCATAGAAGATACTTTTCGCCGTGGTGTCAGTTGGTACAAGCGATTGTACCAACTGCGGAAAATTTGAGACCTTAGGCTCAAATTTTAGTCATGAAAGTCCGCAGGACTTTGCTGACGTCCATCACCACTTCAGAAAAGTATTAAAAGAAACTCTTTTAAAGAAATTATGTCATTAACATCGAAACAACGTGCCTACCTCAACAGTCAGGCACACACCCTCAAACCCATCATCCAAATCGGAAAAAATGGTCTCAACGACCAAATCAAAACCAGCGTCCGTCAAGCTCTTGACGCGCGTGAATTGATCAAGGTTACTCTCTTACAAAACACAGATGAAAACATCCACGAAGTAGCTGAAATCTTGGAAGAAGAAATTGGTGTGGATACTGTCCAAAAAATCGGACGCATCTTGATCTTGTTTAAACAATCCAGCAAGAAAGAAAATCGCAAGATTTCCAAGAAAGTTAAAGAAATCTAACCCCCTACTCCAAACAACTGTTTTTACAGAGAATTAAAGGAAGACGAGCCTATGGCAATCGAATTATTGACTCCCTTTACCAAGGTAGAGTTGGAGCCAGAAATCAAGGAGAAAAAACGCAAACAAGTTGGGATTTTAGGGGGGAATTTTAACCCCGTTCACAATGCCCATCTTGTTGTGGCGGACCAAGTACGACAACAGTTGGGACTGGATCAAGTTCTGCTCATGCCCGAATACCAACCTCCTCATGTAGATAAAAAGGAAACCATCCCCGAGCACCACCGTCTCAAGATGCTTAAGTTAGCGATTGAGGGGATTGAAGGTCTAGCCATTGAAACCATTGAGCTAGAGCGCAAGGGCATTTCCTATACCTACGACACCATGAAGATTTTGACAGAGCAACATCCAGACACGGATTATTACTTCATTATCGGGGCTGATATGGTGGACTATCTGCCTAAGTGGTACCGAATTGATGAACTGGTTGACATGGTTCAGTTTGTTGGAGTTCAGCGCCCACGCTACAAGGCAGGGACTTCCTATCCAGTTATCTGGGTGGATGTGCCTCTCATGGACATCTCGTCCAGCATGGTGCGTGACTTCCTTGCCCAAGGTCGGAAACCCAACTTTCTCCTACCTCAGCCAGTGCTAGACTACATCGAGAAGGAGGGACTCTACTGATGGCCTATCAAGACTATATCAACTGCTCCCGTGAGGCTTTGTTGGAAAAAATGGCAGAGCTTCTGCCTGAAAAACGCTTAACCCATTGCTTGGGTGTGGAGCGTGCGGCCATAGAACTGGCTCAGCGCTTTGATGTGGATAGTGAGAAAGCAGGTCTAGCAGGACTTCTCCACGACTATGCTAAAAAGTTGTCAGATCAGGATTTTCTAAACTTGATTGCCCGTTATCAGCTAGACCCTGACCTCAAAAACTGGGGCAACAATGTCTGGCATGGCATGGTCGGCATCTACAAGATTCAGGAAGATTTGGATTTGCAAGATCCTGAAATCCTGCGAGCCATTGAAATCCATACAGTCGGGGCTGGTCAGATGACAGACTTAGATAAGGTTATCTATGTCGCAGACTACATCGAGCATAACCGAGCATTTCCGGGAGTGGATGTGGCGCGTGAGATTGCTGAGCTATCGCTCAATAAGGCAGTGGCCTATGAGACAGCTCGCACTGTCGAGCATTTGGCTCACCAAGGATTTCCCATCTATCCCCAAACCCTTGAAACCTATAACGCCTATGTGCACTATTTGAAAGAGGACTAAATGAACGAAAAAGAATTACTAGAACTAGTCGTGAAAGCGGCTGATGAGAAACGTGCGGAGGATATTCTCGCACTTGATGTACAAGATTTGACCAGCGTGACGGACTACTTTGTCATCACTAGCTCGATGAATAGCCGTCAGTTGGACGCTATCGCAGATAATATCCGTGAAAAAGTAGCGGAAGCAGGCTTTAAAGGCAGTCATGTTGAAGGCGATGCAGCTGGAGGCTGGGTCTTACTAGACCTAGGCGGTGTCGTCGTGCATGTCTTTTCAGAAGAAATGCGTGCCCATTATAACCTAGAAAAACTATGGCATGAGGCAGAGTCAGTAGATATTTCAGAAGCCTTGGCCTAGTAGATGAACTCAGTTGCAGTCAACTGGGTTTATTTGCTTATTTTAGAAAAAATTGATAGAAAGGTGAGGGCGTCGTGTTTGGTTGATCTTGAAACTGAACACGAGCTAAAAGCTGTGAGAAAAAGAGGAACTTCCTTTGTATCTGACGCTACGTCGGTAAGATTCCTATTTTCTCTTAGCTTTTAACGCTCTTTGTATCTTAGAAAGGATTTGAACCCGTCCTGTAATCGTCGGAAAATAGATAGCTTAGTCTTGGATCAGGATCCTAAGTCCAAGCTCCTAATTTTCATTCCGGTTACGGGCGGACTTGGTATCTTAATTATGGCGACTTATGAAACCTTTGCAGCTGTTTACGATGCTGTGATGGATGATAGTTTATACGATAAATGGACGGATTTTTCTCTGCGTCATTTGCCTAAGACCAGGGAGAGAAAGAAGCTTATGGAATTGGCTTGTGGAACAGGTATCCAGTCTGTCCGCTTTTCTCAGGCTGGTTTTGAGGTGACTGGACTGGACTTGAGTGCGGATATGCTGAAGATTGCGGAGAAGAGAGCTACTTCAGCCAAGCAAAAGATTGATTTTATTGAAGGCAATATGCTGGATTTGTCCAAGGCTGGTAAATATGATTTTGTGACGTGTTACTCTGACTCTATCTGCTACATGCAGGATGAGGTAGAGGTAGGAGACGTCTTTAAGGAAGTGTATAATGCCCTCAATGAAGACGGAGTATTCATCTTTGATGTGCATTCAACTTACCAGACAGATGAAGTTTTTCCAGGCTATTCTTACCATGAAAATGCGGAAGATTTTGCCATGCTTTGGGACACCTATGAGGACGAAGCACCTCACTCCATCGTGCATGAGTTGACCTTCTTTATCAAGGAGGCTGACGGTTCTTTTAGTCGCCACGATGAAGTGCATGAGGAGCGGACCTATGAGGTCTTGACCTATGATATATTGCTGGAACAGGCTGGTTTCAAGTCCTTCAAACTCTATGCGGACTTTGAGGACAAGGAGCCGACAGAGACAAGTACCCGTTGGTTTTTTGTCGCGCAGAAGTAGGAGAACATCATGACCATCACAGGTATTATCGCGGAGTTCAATCCTTTTCATAATGGGCATAAATACCTACTGGAGCAGGCGAAGGGACTGAAAATCGTAGCCATGTCTGGGAATTTCATGCAGCGTGGAGAGCCTGCTATCGTGGACAAGTGGACACGGGCTCAGATGGCGCTTGAAAATGGAGCGGATCTGGTAGTGGAATTGCCTTTTTTAGTCAGTGTTCAAGCGGCAGATTTCTTCGGTCAAGGGGCTGTGGATATCTTGGCTCGATTGGGGATTGATAGACTAGCTTTTGGGACAGAGGAAGTTCTGGATTATCAGAAAATTGCTGACCTATACACGGAGCAAGGTGCTGAGATGGAGAATTTTGTGGATAATCTGCCTGATTCTCTCTCCTATCCCCAGAAAACCCAAGCCATGTGGAAGGAATTTGCAGGTCTGGATTTTTCTGGCAAGACGCCCAATCATGTTCTAGCTTTGGCCTATGCCAAGGCGGTTGCGGGACGTAGAATCAAACTCCATCCGATTCAGCGTCAGGGGGCTGGTTATCATTCTGTGGATAAGGATGTGGACTTTGCCTCGGCAACAGCTCTCCGTCAGCATCAATCAGACCAAGATTTCTTAGAACGCTTTATGCCTTCTGTTGCTCTCTTTGAGCAGGCCAGTAAGGTAAGCTGGGATGACTATTTCCCATTTCTCCGCTATCAAATCTTGTCAAATCCTGACCTAACGACCATCTATCAGGTCAATCAAGAAATGGCTGTGCGCATCAAGGAAGCTATTAAGACGGCTCAGTCTGTTGACGAATTGGTCGAGGCGGTTGCCACCAAACGCTACACCAAGGCGCGTGTACGTCGCCTCTTGACTTATATTTTAGTGCAGGCCAGAGAAAGCGACTTGCCAGAAGGCATCCATGTCCTTGGCTTTACCGAAAAAGGCAGACAGCATCTCAAGTCTCTGAAAGAGCAGGTCCATCTACTTAGCCGAATTGGTAAAGAACCTTGGGATGCCATGACCCAAAAGGCAGATCAGATTTACCAACTAGGGAATCCAAGTATAGCAGAGCAGAATTTCGGCAGAGTACCCATTAGAATAGAATCAAACTAAGTCTACTGAAAGGTAGGCTTTTTGAGATTTTTTCGAATAAATAGATAGAAAAGAAAAATCTTGTACAAGTTCCTGACAATTTCTTTCTTTTTGTGTATAATAGTGGAAAAGAGGTAAAACGAGGTATGGTTATGGAAGCAGTTCTTTACTCAACATTCCGAAATCATTTAAAGGACTACATGAAGAAGGTAAACGATGAATTTGAGCCTTTGACGGTGGTCAATAAAAATCCAGATGAGGACATTGTAGTTCTTTCAAAGAGCGAATGGGACAGTATACAGGAAACCCTGAGAATCGCTCAAAATAAGGAACTTTCTGATAAGGTTTTGCGAGGAATGGCTCAAGTCCGTGCTGGGAGCACACAAGTCCATGTGATTGAGGAGTGAGGAATGCTGCTCAAGTTTACAGAAGATGCCTGGGCAGATTATTGCTACTGGCAAACTCAGGACAAGAAAACGTTAAAAAGAATCAACATGCTAGTCAAGGATATTCAACGAGATCCTTTTTCAGGAATTGGTAAACCAGAACCACTCAAGTATGACTATCAAGGAGCTTGGTCACGTCGTATTGATGCAGAAAATCGCTTGATTTATATGATGGATGGAGATAGCATCGCTTTCTTGTCCTTCAAAGATCACTACTAAGTCTACTGAAAGGTAGGCTTTTTTATTTTAGAAAATTTATCTAGTAAATTAAAGATAAGGTTTTTTGGAAAATGACAGATTTTCTAAGACAAAAAGTCGGCAAAGAAATTTAGTATAGCGATTATAATCTTTGTCCTTGAATCCGCTTTATAACTCTTATTTTGTGATATAATGAAGAGAATTGTTAATAATAAAAACAGGGGAAGCAAATGTCTAATTTTAAAGAAAAACTACCGATATTCCAGTCGAACGATGTTCAAATTTCAAATGTGGTCAACGCAGTTTGGTCGATTGCGAATACCTTACGTGGGGCTTACCGAGCAGATAAGTATCGAGATGTCATCATTCCGATGTTTGTCTTGACTCGCTTAGAAGCTGCTTTATTGCCAACGAAAGATGAAGTAGTTGCACTTTATAAGTTAAATCCCAATACACCTGAAAAGGTTCTTGAGAATAAATCTGGCTACAAATACTATAATACCAGCTCTTTCACGCTTGAAAATCTCCAAAATGATCCCAATGCGATTGAAGAAAATTTTATTGCCTATCTAGATGGCTATTCTTGTCGTGTGAAGGATATTATTGAAAACCTAAAGTTTAAAGAACAGGTCCACACACTTGCAAAGTCTGGACGTCTTTTTACGGTCATCAAAAAGTTCTCTCAGATTGACCTATCGCCAAGTTCTGTGGACTCAATGGTGATGGGCTATATGTTTGAGGATATCATCCGTCGCTTTTCTGAAAATGAGGAAGCTGGTTCTCACTATACACCTCGTGAAGTCATTGCTCTAATGGTCAATCTACTCTTGATCGAAGCTGATGAAGAATTATTTGTCGATAAAAAAGAGTTGAAAATCTTAGATATGGCTGCTGGGACAGGTGGTATGCTAGCGACAGCCAAAAGTTACATCCGTAAGCTCGATACCGGAGCCACTGTCCGACTCTTTGGTCAGGAAGTTTTACCTGAGACTTTCGGGATTGGTCGAGCGGATATGTTGATTCGTCAGGAAGACTCGGACTATTTCGTGAAGACCGATACATTAAAAGATCCGGATCCATTCCCAGATAAGAAGATGACTTTTGTCATTGCCAATCCTCCTTTTGGTCAATCCTGGGGCGGGAAAGATGCAGATGATGGAGTAGAAGACGCAGTTAAAAGAGACCATAATCTCTTTGAGAGTACAGAAGGTCAACAAGGACGTTTTGTAGCGACTCCGGGAACTGGCGATGCCCAACTTCTGTTCCATCTTCATGGTTTAGCTAAATTAGAAGAAAATGGTCGAGCTGCTATCATCTCAAACGGTTCACCTCTCTTTTCTGGAGGTACTTCATCTGGGGAGAGTCAGATCCGCCGTTACATCCTTGAGAATGATTTGCTAGAAGCTATTATTGCCCTCCCAGGACAGTTTTTCTACAATACAGGGATTGGGATTTATATCTGGATTTACAATAAAAATAAATCTCCTGAGCGTCAAAACAAGGTCCAGTTTATCGATGCGACAGAGGAGTTTGTTCCTTTGCGTAAGTCACTTGGACAAAAACGTCGTGAATTATCTCAAGATAATATCCGCCAGATCCTCCAATGGTATGATGACTTTACTGAAAATGATCATGTGAAAATCTTTGATAAAAATGAGTTTCTTTACAGAGAATATACAGTCATGCAACCTCTGCAACGTCGTGGTTGGATTACTGAAGAAACCATTGAGAAGGCCAAAAGCGTTCCTTTCCTAGCTAAACTATTTGACGAGTACCAGTATCAAGAATTGCTAGAGATGGAACCACGATCAGCCAAGGATGAGAAAAAATTACAAGACTTCGAAGCTGGGAAGGCCAAGCAAGAAGCTATCTTAGATGCTCTTGGTAAGGGAATTACAGATGACAGTTTCCCTAACTTTGAAAGCTTTGTCCAAGTCATTAAGGACTTGTTGGGAGACATCAAGGTAACGCCTGCCAATATCAATGCTTTAGCCCTAGCCATGAGTGAAATGGACAAGACGGCAGAAGTCATCCGAACCAATAAGAAAGACAAGCCCAATGAGATTGCTGACGGGATTGTCTATGATAAGACAACAAAGGACAGTGAAATCGTCAAACTGACAGAGGATGTGGAAGACTACTTTGCGCGTGAGGTCTATCCCCATGTACCTGACGCCCACTACTGGTTTGATGAGGAAAAGGGCTATGGAGCCGAGATTCCTTTTACCCGCTATTTCTATCACTACCAAGCACCAGAAAGTGCAGACAAGCTCTTAGAAGAGTTTTATGACTTGGAAGCAGAACTACAGACTCTCTTGGAGGAACTAAAACATGACTAGGATGAAAGAGAGTGGCATCGACTGGATCGGACAGATACCAGAAGAGTGGCAAATTTCGAAAATTAAATTTACGACTCAGCTTAATGGTAGAATCGGTTGGCAAGGATTAACATCAGCTGAATATAAAGAAGAAGGCCCATATTTGATTACAGGGACTGATTTTCAAAATGGAACAATTAATTTTGAAACAGCTGTACATATTGATGAAAAACGTTGGTCAGAAGCTTCGCAGATTCAGGTAGAAAATGGTGATTTACTGATTACGAAAGATGGTACGGTGTGTAAAGTAGCTATTATTTCAGGGCTTGATGATAAGGCTTCGTTAAATAGCGGTGTATTAAGGATCCAAACAGTTGATGAGATTGATAGAAAATTTTTATATTATGTTTTACTATCAGATGAATTTTGGATGTGGTTTAACTATACAAATTCAGGGGCGAGCACCATTTTACATTTGTATCAAAATGTATTTGATGAATTCACTTTTACCTTTCCTCAAAAAAATGAACAACAAAAAATTGCTGATTTTCTAGACAAGAAAACGGCTCAGTTGGATAAGGTAAAAAGTCTACTGGAGGAGCAAATTCAAAAACTCAAAGACTACCGCGCTAGCTTGATTTATGAAACCGTCACAAAAGGATTGGATAAAACAGTTCCTATGAAAGATTCAGGAATCGACTGGATCGGACAGGTACCCGGAGGATGGGGAGTGAGTCGACTAAAATACTTTTTTGATATATATGCTGGAGGAGATATAGACGAAAGAAATACAGTAGATGAATATTCAGAAAATCACCCTTATCCTGTTATTTCAAACTCTCTTGAAAATGAAGGTATATTAGGATACACTAACAAATTTAGATTTCAAGGAGATAGTGTTACTGTTACTGGTAGGGGTGATGTTGGGAAAGCAGTTTATAGAAATATTAAATTTTACCCCGTTGTACGTTTATTAGTTTGTACTCCTAAAATACAGGTTGATTGTAGATTTGCAACATACTGGATAAACTCAGCTATAATTGAGAAAAATCAAACGGCAGTTTCACAATTAACAATTCAAATGTTAGGGGAACTTATCTTTACAAATGTACAATATGTAGAACAGAAAAAAATTGCTGATTTCTTAGACAAAAAAACGGTTCAAATTGATAAATTAATTCAAATCAAGAACCAACAAATTAAAAATATTAACAAACAACGGCAAACTCTTATTTACGATTATGTGACAGGGAAGAGGAGGGTGTAGAGTTGCTATTTGGAACTGATTTAAAATTTCGTTTAGCTTATTTTTTTACTGCATTTTTTCCAGCATTTTTATTGATTTATTTTTCATTAGTAGATATTCATCAATTTCTATGGAAAGAGACTGAGTCGCTACCTTGTTATTTAAGTAGGAACTTGTGGCTTCTGGCTATGTTATTAGTATTACTTTCTTTAATGCTAATATCAATTTCCAGTATACGTGGATATATAAACGGACGGAGGAGTGAAGAAAACATTGTTAAAAACATTGTTTTAAATTTTAATGTATCTAAGGTTACGCTGAAGAATATTTCTCAAGGTAAAGTGATTGATATTCAAGACGGACCAAAAGTAAATCCGGGATTCATATCTTTTGTATCGTCAACCATTGTACCCTCTTTAGTATTAAAATTTATGAATGGAGTCAGTGCTCTTGTAGCAATTGTAATTATTGTTTTCTTTTTTGTGTTATTAATGCTTAGTAATGATATATTTCCAAACTTGATATTACCAATTTTTGGTATCAATTTACTAGTAACAAAAGATAACTACAATATATTTTTCTTTCGAAAAGACTCGGCTGCATTTTCTGGTGTGAAAAGGGTTTGTACTCTAGGAAACACTGGTACAATGGCAAGAACGTTTGTTTTTTTTGATCAAGAAGTATTAAATGATGAAATAGGAGAGTAGAATGGTAGAAATATATGCAATTGGCTGGCAGGCTGGACGAGGTAAGTCACTTGGAAAATTGAAAAATTTTCGAAAAGTTATATCAGATGAAGCTAGTAATTATATAGGTAATATTCAATTTGCTAATAATCAAAATTCTAATGAATCAACTTTAACTTTAAAGGAAAAATTTGAAGAATCAATTGAGTCATTACAAAATGTTGAAACGAATGGGAATAATATGGAAGTTCCATTTTATAGAAAGGTTGATGGGAGTCTCCGGTCTGAAATAGATAGAATACAATTAGTCTCATCTCAATTAGAAACAGATTTACCTCCTCTAAAGAACTTTGAAGATATACGATTGTATCTAGTTTGTGAAGAAATTGATGGTGTACAGTACAAATATTTTTTGAAATCAATTCGAGCTGCGAAATTAAAAACTAGATTCATTGCTACTTTGACTTCTGGAAAAGTTAAAATAGTTGATATAGAAAAAGATGAGGGAAGAAGTCTTCCGTTCATCATAAGTTATGCTGAAAAAACTGAAAACAATGAAACTGTACAATATATCTTTAATGTTCAGGATTATGAAATTATGTTTGGTTTAAATGAGTCAAAAATAATCGCGGCCGAAGAGAATTATGAGAAATTTTTATCTCATAATGATAAAGAGCCAGTGTTTAAATTATCGACGGATTTTAAAGTGAAAGTATCTGATAAAGAATCTGAAAAAATCAAAGCTAAATTAAAAAGTCATCGTAAATTGATTAATTTGCTTGCAAAATATAATGAT
Source organism: Streptococcus oralis (assembly GCF_019929365.1). Taxonomy (GTDB): domain Bacteria; phylum Bacillota; class Bacilli; order Lactobacillales; family Streptococcaceae; genus Streptococcus; species Streptococcus oralis_BT. The sequence goes on from NZ_JAHZPH010000002.1 coordinate 73,855, forward strand.
GAAGCATCGAGCTATGAATGGGAATGTGTAAAGAGTGCTAATGAATTGTCAGAACAGTTTTTTCAAACCCCTTTTGATTTTGACGAAGAAAAAAAAGAAATATATCTAACAGCGGATTCTCTCGAGGCATTTATTTCCGTGATTACCAATGCAAAGAAATTGGGTATTGCAAAAAATGAATATGAGGATTCACTGGCGGATAAGCGCCAGAAAGATAAAAAAGATAATATTGAAGCACAGTAAAATATCTGTTTTATTGTGTTATCATTTCTAGATTTTAAGAAATTCATTGTAATCTTTAAATTTGTAATTATAACGAAATTTTTAAGAATTAGATTAAAAGAAAGTGAGAAACTATGGCAAATTTGGGCTTGAAGGAGCGCTATGATTTCCAACAGTGGATTATCAAAGACTTAAAGGAAAAAAAATGGTTATAGCCAGCGGGATGCTGCTCAGTACAATCCTCGATTAGCCATGGATGAGGAACTCCTATGGGATTTTCTGATGGAGACTCAGGAAGAGACCATGGATTATCTCCTTAAAAAACTGAGCAAGGAGACGATTATCACTCTCATAAATAAGGAAATCGTCAAGGGTGGTTTTTTGTTCGCCTTAAAAGAGGGAGTCTTTATTGAAAACAAGCAACTGCGCCTCCTCTATCGTAAACCAGCTACTAGTTTTAATGAAAAAGCTGTTCAGCAATACCAAGCCAATCGTTTGTCTGTAATGGAGGAAGTGGTTTATGAAGAGGGCGGCCGCATTGACCTTGTTATCTTTATCAATGGATTAGCGCTATTTGCCATCGAGCTCAAGTTTAATCCTAGTGGTCAGTCAGTTCAGGATGCCATCAAACAACTCAAAGGTCGCAATTCTAATAATCGTCTCTTTCGTTTTGAGCAGGGAGTCTTGGCTTCCTTTGCTGTAGATACTATGGAAATCTACATGACAACCCAGTTAAAGGGTCAAGAAACCTACTTCCTTCCCTTTAATATGGGGAAAGGGGAAGGTATTGATATGGGGAGTGGCAATCCTCACAACCCTAATGGTGTAGATACAGAGTACTTGTGGCTTGATGTATTGACCAAGGATAGTATTCTTCAGCTGATTGAAAGTTTTATCTTCTTTGAGCTTGATAAGAATGATCATAAAAAGAGAACACTGATTTTTCCTAGGTACCATCAGCGAAGAGCTGTTAGCCGTCTCCTAGAAGACATGAAAGTCAACCATACTGACAGTAATTATCTTATTCAGCATTCGGCTGGTTCTGGTAAAACCAATACCATAGCATGGTTGGCTCATAGTCTGGTTTCACTTCATGATGACCAAAATAGAAATATCGTCGATACAGTTTTAATTGTCACAGACCGTATAGTAGTAGACCGTCAGTTACAAGATGCTGTTAGACAGATTAACCATAAGAACGGTGTTGTGAAGGTGATGGGTGATCGTGAGACATCTAGTGATTTAGCTGATGCCATTGCTGGGAACACAAAGATCATTGCAACGACTATCCATAAGTTTGCCCAGATCAACCAATCCAACTGGATGTCTGTAGGGAACACTGCGAAAAAGAAATTTGCCATCCTGATTGATGAAGCCCATAGTTCAACGACAGGCTCCTACATGAGTTCAGTTAGTCAGGTCTTGACTGAAACGGATACGGAGGATGGAACCATTGATGAGATTCAGGAAGTGACGGTTGCGGATGCCATTGAGCAGGAGATTGCGCGTACAGGAAAGCAAGACAATGTTTCAATCATTGCTTTTACAGCAACTCCTAAGGCAACTACCTTACAGTTGTTTGGTACAACACAGCCCAATGGCTCTAAAGCCCCTTTTGATGTCTACAGTATGAAGCAAGCTATAGAAGAAGGTTTTATCCTAGATGTCTTAGATAACTATACGACTTATAAAACCTACTACCAACTTAATAAAGTAGTAGAAGAGGATCCTGAACTAAAAACTACGCTTGCTAAGCGTAAGATTGCTAAATTCGTGGAATTATCTGATGAGAATATCAATCAAAAGGTTGAGATTATCATGGACCATTTTATCAGTCATGATATTATGGCAGAGTTGGGTGGTCAAGGAAAAGCCATGCTTGTGACCTCTGGTCGCGAAGTGGCGGTCAAGTATCAGTTAGCTTTTGAGAAATACTTTAGAGACCACAGTATCACCAGTATTGGTACCTTGATTGCTTTTTCTGGTAAGGTTGATTATCTAGGGAGAGAGTTCTCGGAATCTCAGATGAATCAGTTTAAGGAAGAGCAGTTAAAAGAACGTTTTGATACTGATGCTTATCAGGTGTTGATAGTTGCGAACAAGTATCAGACTGGTTTTGACCAACCTAAGTTGGTTGCCATGTATGTGGATAAAAAATTGCGTAGTGTGGCTGCGGTGCAGACGTTGTCACGCCTGAATCGGATCTTTAGAGGTTATAACAAGAAAACATTTATCCTTGATTTTAAAAATACCTACGACGATATTCGCTCAGCCTTTGCTCCCTACTATCGAGAGACGATTTTAGCTGATACCATTGCTCCTAGTGATGTCTTAAAGTTGGATCGTAAAATTGATGAATATGGTATTCTGGACAGCGAAGAGGTTCAAGAGTTTAATCAATTTTTATATCAAGAAAAACGTTCAAGTAGAGAAAAACAAAAGATGGTCGCTTTGTTGAATAAAGGTTATGATAGAGTGAAACGTTTTGATGAAAAAGAACAATTGTCTATTCGAAAGGTTATTCGCGGTTTTCTTCGGATGTATACTTTCTTGATTCAGGCAACGGCTTATCAAAATGAAGTTTTACACGAACGATATAACTATCTTCAAAGTCTTGTTAAGATGATTGATGTTCGTTTAGGAGGAAATGATTTTACAATTGCAGATAAGATTGTCGTTGATTATATGAAACATAAGCAAACAGGTTCTTTCAGGGCAGTTTCTGAATTAGAATATCAGCCTGAATTAACTCTTCCTAAACCAAGTTTGAGCGATGTTACTGGAGATCAAGAAAAACGTTTATCTGAAATCTTAGACGAAATGAACGAACAGCTAAATTTGAACATTGACCAGCAAGTTGGTTTAAGTGGAGCTGTTTCGATTCGTGAATTGATGAAAAAGAATCCAAGGCTTAAACAATCTGCGCGTGTTAATTCTAGGGAAGATTTCGTATTTACCTTTGAAGAAGAAATTGACAATGCCTTGATAGAAGGGTACTCTCAGAGTCAAGATTTATATGGTGCTCTATTAAATAATGATTCGTTCAAGAGGAGAGTAGCAAATATATTTTTTGATGATGTGTATAAAAGTTTGAGGGGATCCGAAGAATTGTAGTCCTAAAATTCACACAAAACTCTTCAATTTAGGTTTGTGAAAATCGGTTTTTTATGATAGAATATTAAAGAATGTATGTCATTCGATAAACAAATTTAATGAGGTAAAAACATGGAAATCATGACCATTGCGATTGTTGTTTTTGCCGTCATCATTGGTTTAGTCATTGGATATGTCAGCATCTCAGCTAAGATGAAATCATCTCAAGAAGCTGCAGAGTTGATGCTTCTAAATGCTGAACAAGAAGCAACTAATTTACGAGGACAAGCTGAGCGCGAAGCGGATTTATTGCTAAATGAAGCCAAGAGCGAAAGCAAGTCTCTTAAAAAAGAAGCACTATTGGAGGCCAAAGAGGAAGCCAGAAAATACCGTGAAGAAGTGGACGCTGAATTTAAGTCAGAACGTCAGGAGCTCAAGCAAATTGAAAGTCGTTTGACGGAGAGAGCTGCGAGCCTTGACCGTAAGGACGACAATTTGACGAACAAAGAAAAAACACTTGAACAAAAAGAACAAAGTATTTCTGATAGAGCAAAAAACCTTGATGCACGTGAAGAGCAATTAGAGGAAGTCGAAAGACAAAAAGAAGCTGAACTTGAACGTATCGGCTCCCTTTCCCAAACTGAGGCTCGAGATATTATCTTGGCTCAGACAGAGGAAAACTTGACCAAGGAAATTGCTAGCCGCATTCGTGAGGCTGAGCAAGAAGTGAAGGAACGTTCAGACAAGATTGCGAAAGATATCTTGGTTCAGGCTATGCAGCGTATCGCTGGTGACTATGTAGCAGAGTCAACAAACTCGACAGTTCACCTACCAGATGATACCATGAAGGGACGCATTATCGGTCGCGAGGGGCGTAATATTCGTACCTTTGAAAGTTTGACAGGGGTTGATGTCATCATCGACGATACACCGGAAGTGGTAACCTTGTCAGGATTTGATCCGATTCGTCGTGAAATTGCTCGTATGACCATGGAAATGTTGCTCAAGGATGGCCGTATTCACCCAGCTCGTATCGAGGAGTTGGTGGAGAAAAACCGTCAAGAGATTGACAATAAGATCCGCGAATACGGTGAGGCTGCTGCCTATGAGATTGGTGCGCCAAACCTTCATCCAGACTTGATGAAGATCATGGGACGTTTGCAGTTCCGTACTTCATATGGACAAAATGTCTTGCGTCATTCGATTGAAGTTGCTAAGTTGTCTGGTATCATCGCGAGTGAACTTGGTGAAAATGCAGCTCTTGCCCGTCGTGCTGGATTCCTTCATGACATCGGGAAAGCTATTGACCGCGAGGTTGAAGGTAGCCACGTTGAGATTGGTACGGAGTTGGCTCGTAAGTACAAGGAGCATCCAGTTGTGGTGAATACCATTGCTAGCCACCACGGCGATGTCGAAGCCGAAAGCGTCATTGCAGTGATTGTTGCTGCAGCAGATGCCTTGAGTGCAGCGCGTCCAGGTGCTCGTAGTGAATCTCTTGAAAGTTATATCAAACGTCTCCATGATTTGGAAGAAATCGCCAATGGCTTTGAAGGAGTGCAAAATAGCTTTGCCCTTCAAGCAGGACGTGAAATCCGTATCATGGTTAATCCAGGACAAATCAAGGACGACAAAGTCACAATCTTGGCTCACAAAGTTCGTGAGAAAATTGAAAATAATCTCGATTACCCAGGAAATATCAAGGTAACCGTGATTCGCGAACTTCGTGCAGTAGATTATGCTAAATAAATAAGAAAGAGCAGTTGAAAAATTACTGCTTTTTTGTTACACTAGATAGAAAGACTGTAGAAGGATAACTGACGCTATCATCAGTATCCGAGAGAAATTTTACTTTATTTCACAGACTAACTAAAGGAGACATAATGGCAGACCGAGGCTTGCTAATCGTTTTTTCTGGTCCTTCAGGAGTTGGGAAAGGGACGGTTAGAAGAGAGATTTTTGAGAGTTCTGAGAATCAATTTCAATACTCTGTATCGATGACGACACGCGCGCAACGTCCTGGTGAAGTGAACGGAGTGGACTATTTCTTCCGTACTCGTGAAGAGTTTGAAGAACTGATCCGTCAAGGTCAGATGTTGGAATATGCAGAATATGTCGGTAACTACTATGGAACTCCTCTGACCTATGTCAATGAAACTCTGGACAAGGGAATCGATGTCTTTCTTGAGATTGAAGTGCAAGGAGCTCTTCAGGTTAAGAAAAAGGTTCCAGACGCTGTCTTTATCTTCTTAACACCACCAGATTTGGATGAATTGCAAGATCGTTTGGTAGGTCGTGGAACAGATAGCGCTGAAGTGATTGCCCAACGAATCGAAAAAGCCAAGGAAGAAATTGCCCTCATGCGTGAGTATGATTATGCCATTGTCAACGATCAGGTGCCCCTCGCTGCTGAACGTGTCAAGCGTGTGATCGAAGCAGAACACTTCCGTGTGGACCGTGTCATTGGTCACTACCAGGAGATGTTGCCAAAATCTCCAACTACTCGATAAACTATAGGAAATAGGTACAAGCAAATGATGTTAAAACCCTCTATTGATACCTTGCTAGACAAGGTACCATCAAAATATTCACTCGTAATCTTGGAAGCAAAACGCGCCCACGAACTAGAAGCCGGTGCGCCAGCAACTCAAGAGTTTAAGTCTGAAAAATCAACTCTTCGCGCTTTGGAAGAAATCGAGTCAGGAAATGTAACCATTCACCCAGATCCAGAAGGAAAACGTGAAGCGGTTCGTCTCCGTATCGAAGAAGAAAAACGCCGCAAAGAAGAAGAAGAAAAGAAAATCAAAGAGCAAATCGCTAAAGAAAAAGAAGATGGTGAAAAAATTTAAGGTTGGGGGGACTCAATCTTATTTTTTCTATTGCAAGAATTTGCTGACAAGAAGGAGGTGAGAAGATGGCTATTGCAAAGATTATCGTGGATGTTCCCCTGATGCAGACGGACCAGCCATACAGCTACAAGGTCCCTGAGGAATTTGTAGAGATGCTGGAAGCCGGTATGCGGGTTCATGTCCCCTTTGGTAAAGGCAATCGTTTGATCCAAGGAATTGTGCTAGGTATGGAGTCCCAGTCGGATGAAGAGGTGGCTGATCAGAACTTGAAGGAGATTGCGGAGGTGCTGGACTTTTCCCCTGTTCTCACTCAAGAGCAACTCTGGCTGGCTGAGGAGTTACGCAAGTCCGTCTTTTCTTATAAAATCTCCATTCTAAAAGCCATGTTGCCTGGATTTTTAAACTCCAGTTATGATAAGATTCTCTATCCTTTGGAAGGTCTGAGTCAGGCAGACCGAGAGCGTCTGTTTGGTTCAGAAGATTCGCTAGCCTTTTCTTCTCTAGACCTTGCCAAACAGGCAGAAATGATGCGTTTGACTAGGAAAGGGCTACTCCGTCTAGAATACCAAGCAGTCGATCAAAAGAAGGTCAAGACCCAGTCTTGGTATAAGGTTGATGCTACTCGACTAAAGCAGATTGAGATTTCTGCGCGTGCTAAGAAAAAAGCAGAGCTGAGAGACTATTTGCTGTCTCATCCCGAAAGTGCTCCTCTGGCTAGCTTGTTAGAGTCTTATTCGCGGGAGCAAGTCAACTTTTTTGTGGATCAAGGGGCTCTAACCCTAGTCCAAAAGGAAGTGCAACGTTCAGCTGCTTATTTTGAAGGCATTGAAGCAAGTACACCTTTGGAATTGAATCCAGAACAAAGACAGGCGCGTGATGCCGTTGTCAGTGCTATTGGCAGTCAACAGCATCCATTCCTCCTTCAAGGAATTACTGGAAGTGGGAAGACAGAGGTTTACTTGCAAATTATCCAAGGAGCCTTGGACAAGGGCAAGACGGCCATTTTGCTGGTACCTGAAATTTCTCTGACGCCGCAGATGACAGAGCGTTTCATTGCTCGTTTCGGCGAGAAAGTAGCTATTCTCCACTCAGGCCTGTCTAATGGTGAAAAGTACGACGAATGGCGCAAGGTTGAGCGTGGCGATGCCCAAGTTGTCGTTGGCGCTCGATCAGCTATCTTTGCTCCTTTGAAAAATCTAGGTGTCATGATTATCGATGAAGAGCATGAAGCTAGCTACAAACAAGACAGCAATCCCCGTTATCATGCTAGAGAGGTCGCCATTCTACGGGCCCAGTACAATCAAGCAGCCCTAGTTCTTGGTTCAGCGACACCAAGTCTGGAAAGCCGTGCGCGGGCTGGAAAAGGTGTCTATCAACACTTGCGGCTAACCCAACGGGCCAATCCTTTAGCCACGATTCCTGAGGTTCAAGTAATTGACTTTCGGGACTATATTGGGCAGAATGAGACATCAAACTTTACGCCTCCTTTGCTAGAGGCCATCCAAGACCGTCTGGATAAAAAAGAGCAGGTAGTCCTCATGCTCAACCGTCGGGGTTATTCTAGCTTTGTTATGTGTCGGGAGTGTGGAACGGTAGATAGCTGTCCCAACTGTGACATTTCTCTGACTCTCCACATGGATACCAAGACCATGAACTGCCATTACTGTGGCTTTTCGAAGGGGATTCCTCAGGTCTGTCCCAACTGTCAGAGTCGCAGTATTCGTTACTACGGGACGGGGACTCAGAAAGCCTACGATGAGCTAGCAGAGCTCTTTCCTCAGGCTCGCATTCTGCGGATGGATGTGGATACGACCCGCAGGAAGGGCAGTCACCAAGCTCTTCTGGACCAGTTTGGCCGAGGGGAAGCAGACATCTTGTTGGGAACTCAGATGATTGCTAAGGGTTTGGATTTTCCAAATGTGACCCTAGTCGGAGTGCTCAATGCGGATACGGCTCTAAACTTGCCTGATTTCCGTTCTTCTGAGAGAACCTTCCAACTCTTAACCCAGGTGGCAGGCCGTGCAGGTCGTGCAGAAAAGGCTGGGCAGGTCTTGATCCAGTCTTACAATCCTGAGCATTATGCCATTCGTTTTGCCAAAGATCAGGACTATGAAGGCTTTTACACTTATGAAATGAGTATCAGGCGCCAACTCGGCTATCCGCCTTATTATTTTACGATTGGGATTACCCTCTCTCACAAGAAAGAAGAAGAGGTTGTCAAACGAGCCTATGAAGTTATGGGAATTTTGCGCTCAGGTTTATCGGAAACTAGTAAAATCCTTGGACCAACGCCAAAACCCATCGCCCGCACCCACAACCTTTATCATTACCAGATTTTGATTAAATACCGTTTAGAAGATGAGCTAGGACCAACTCTCAATCGAGTTTTGGCCCTTACTCAAGAACGGGAAAATAGCGAGCTTCGTCTCAGCATTGACCATGAGCCGCAGCAATTTTTATAAGAAGGAGAAGAAATGACAAAACTAATCTTTATGGGGACACCTGAATTTTCAGCGACTGTCTTAAAAGGACTTTTGACAGATGGCCGTTACGAGATTCTAGCTGTTGTGACCCAGCCAGACCGCGCTGTCGGCCGTAAAAAAGTCATCCAAGAAACCCCAGTCAAGCAGGCTGCCAAAGAAGCAGGTCTTCCTATCTACCAACCTGAAAAATTATCTGGTAGCCCAGAGCTGGAAGCTATTATGAAGCTAGGGGCAGATGGAATTATCACTGCTGCTTTTGGGCAGTTTCTCCCAAGTAAACTCCTTGATAGCATGGATTTTGCGGTCAACGTTCACGCTTCTCTTCTTCCCAAACACCGTGGTGGCGCGCCTATTCATTATGCCTTGATTCAAGGGGATGAGGAAGCTGGTGTGACCATTATGGAAATGGTTAAGGAAATGGATGCAGGAGATATGATTTCTCGTCGTAGCATTCCTATCACAGATGAGGACAATGTCGGCACCTTATTTGAGAAATTAGCCATTGTTGGTCGTGACTTGCTTTTGGACACCCTTCCTGGCTATATTGCTGGAGAGATCAAACCTGTGCCTCAGGACCCAAGCCAAGTCACTTTCTCGCCAAATATCAAACCAGAGGAAGAAAAATTGGACTGGACTAAAACCAATCGTCAACTCTTCAACCAAATCCGAGGGATGAACCCATGGCCTGTTGCCCACACTTTTCTCAAGGGAGACCGCTTTAAGATCTATGAAGCCCTACCTGTAGAAGGTCAGGGAGCTCCAGGCGAGATCCTCTCAATTGGCAAGAAGGAATTGATCGTCGCAACGGCAGAAGGGGCTCTGTCTCTCAAGCAAGTGCAGCCAGCTGGGAAGCCTAAGATGGACATTGCTTCCTTCCTCAATGGAGTGGGACGGACATTGACTGTAGGAGAACGATTTGGTGACTAAAGTAGAAACGGCTAGAAGTCTAGCCCTAGCAGTACTAGAGGATGTTTTGGTTAACCAAGCATACTCAAATATTGCTTTAAACAAACACCTCAAGGGGAGTCAACTCTCGGTAGCAGATAAGGGCTTGGTGACAGAGATTGTCTACGGAACGGTAGCCCGAAAACTGACTCTAGAATGGTACCTGTCCCACTTTATCGAAGACCGGGATAAGCTAGATAACTGGCTCTATATCCTGCTCCTTCTGAGCGCCTACCAACTTCGGTATCTGGATAAGGTTCCTAATCACGCTGTAGTCAATGAAGCTGTGGAAATAGCCAAAGTCCGTAAAAAAGGCAGTGAAAAATTGGTCAACGCCGTCCTTCGTCGTATTTTGCGAGAAGGCTGGCCAGATATTGCCAGCATCAAACGAAAAAACAAGCGTGATTCCATTGCCTATTCTCTCCCAGTTTGGCTAGTATCTAAGCTCAAGGAAGAATACGGTGAAGAGCGAGCACAAGCCATCTTTAAAAGTCTCTTGGTGCGCAACAAGGCCAGTATCCGAGTGACCGACTTGAGCCGAAAAGAGGAAATCAAAGCTGTGTTAGAGGCGACCGATTCCCCTTTGGCGGCCACTGGTCTGGTCAAGGAGCAAGGCCACTTTGCAGGCTATGATTTGTTCGCAGAAGGGGCCATTACCATCCAAGACGAGTCCAGTCAACTGGTTGCTCCGACTCTTGATCTACAAGGTGATGAACAGGTCCTGGATGCCTGTGCCGCTCCGGGTGGGAAAACAGCCCATATGGCTTCTTACCTCACATCCGGTAAGGTGACAGCTTTGGACCTTTATGATCACAAGTTGGACTTGATCCAAGAAAACGCCCAGCGTCTGGGTGTGGCAGATCGGGTTCCAACGCAAAAATTGGATGCCAGAAAAGTACATGAGTTTTTTGGGAAGGGTTCGTTTGATAAGATTTTAGTAGATGCTCCTTGTTCTGGGATTGGACTCTTGCGCCGAAAACCGGATATCAAATACAATAAAGAAACGGCGGATTTCGCATCATTGCAGCAAATTCAGCTGGAAATACTAGGTAGTGTTTGTCAAACCTTACGAAAAGGTGGTATAATAACGTATAGTACCTGCACTATCGTCTCAGAGGAAAACTTTCACGTCGTTGAGGCATTTTTAGAAAGCCACCCCGAGTTTGAGCAGGTTAAACTAGAACATGAATGCAAGGATATTTTGAAGGACGGCTGTATCTTGATCACTCCTGAATTGTACGGAAGTGATGGATTCTTTATCAGCCAATTCCGCAAGATATCTGATTAGGAAGGAACTGACACAATGGAAATAGCATTATTAACAGATGTTGGTCAGAAACGAACAAATAACCAAGACTATGTCAATCACTTTGTCAACCGAGCAGGACGCACCATGATCCTCTTGGCTGATGGGATGGGAGGACACCGTGCAGGCAATATCGCTAGTGAGATGGCGGTAACAGACCTGGGCGTGGCTTGGGTTGATACCCAAATCGACACCGTCAATGAGGTCCGTGAATGGTTTGCCCACTATCTGGAACTTGAAAATCAAAAAATTCATCAGATGGGGAAAGACGAAGCCTATAAGGGGATGGGAACAACGCTTGAAGCAGTAGCCATTATTGGAAATCAAGCTATTTATGCCCATATCGGTGATTCTCGTATCGGTTTGATCCGTGGTGAAAATTATCGCCAGCTCACAAGTGATCATTCTTTGGTTAATGCTCTGCTAAAGGCTGGTCAGCTAACTCCAGAGGAGGCAGAAATTCATCCGCAGAAAAATATTATTACCCAATCCATTGGGCAAAAAGATGAAATTCAACCAGATTTTGGCATGGTTAGCCTAGAGCCAGGAGACTACCTCTTGCTCAACAGTGACGGCTTGACCAATATGATCTCAGGAAGCGATATCTACGATATTGTAACGAGTGATATTTCCTTGGCAGACAAGGCGGCAACTTTGATTCGTTTTGCAAACAATGCAGGTGGTTTAGACAATATCACGGTTGCCCTTGTTCACATGAATGAGGAGGAAGTAGAATGATCCAGATCGGCAAGATTTTTGCCGGACGATATCGGATTATCAAACAGATTGGTCGAGGAGGCATGGCGGATGTTTACTTGGCCAAGGATTTGATCCTAGACGGGGAAGAAGTGGCGGTTAAGGTCCTGAGGACTAACTATCAGACAGATCCGATTGCTGTGGCACGTTTTCAACGTGAAGCGAGAGCAATGGCGGATCTGGATCATCCCCATATCGTTCGAATAACAGATATCGGTGAGGAAGACGGTCAGCAGTATCTAGCTATGGAGTATGTGGCAGGGCTTGACCTCAAACGTTATATCAAAGAACACTCCCCTCTCTCAAATGAAGAAGCCGTCCGTATTATGGGACAAATTCTCTTGGCGATGCGTCTGGCGCATACGAGAGGAATTATCCACCGAGATTTGAAACCTCAAAATATCCTCTTGACACCAGATGGAACTGCCAAAGTTACAGACTTTGGGATTGCCGTGGCTTTTGCAGAGACCAGTCTGACACAGACCAACTCCATGCTCGGTTCAGTCCACTATCTCTCACCTGAGCAGGCCCGTGGTTCCAAGGCGACTGTGCAGAGTGACATCTATGCTATGGGGATTATTTTCTATGAAATGTTGACTGGACATATCCCTTATGATGGGGATAGTGCGGTGACTATTGCCCTCCAGCATTTCCAAAAACCACTCCCATCTGTTATTGCTGAGAATCCAGCAGTACCACAAGCTTTGGAAAATGTCGTTATCAAGGCAACGGCCAAGAAATTGACAGATCGCTATCAGTCTGTATCAGAAATGTATGTGGACTTGTCGAGTTGTTTGTCTCACAATCGTAGGAGAGAACCAAAGCTAGTCTTTGATGAGGCAAGCAAGGTTGATACCAAGACCTTGCCTAAAGTTCCACAAAGCACTCTAACCTCTATTCCGAAGGCTAAGCCACAATTAGAGCGACCTCAATCAAAACAGCAGACTCAGCAGGTGGTAGATGAAGCACCAGTACCAAAACCAGCGAAAAAACGGAAGTTTAAAGCTCGCTATATGATTTTACTGGCCAGTGCCTTGCTAGTTGCAGCCTCTTTGATTTGGATCTTCTCCCGAACTCCAGCGACTATTGCTATTCCAGATGTATCGGGACAGACAGTTGCTGAAGCTAAAGAAACACTGAAGAAAGCTAATTTTGAGGTAGGTGAAGAAAAGTCAGAGGCCAGCGATACAGTAGCAGAAGGTCGCGTCATTCGAACAGATCCAGAAGCTAGAAGCGGTCGAAAAGAAGGAAGCAAAGTAAATCTGATTGTTTCCTCAGGTAAGCAATCCTTCCAACTAAGTAACTATGTAGGACGTAAGTCCTCGGATGTTGTCGCAGAACTCAAAGAGAAAAAGGTTCCAGAAAATCTTATCAAGATCGAGGAAGAGGAATCTAGCGAAAGCGATCCAGGAACAGTCATTAGGCAAACCCCAGCTGCAGGAAGTACTTACGATCTCACGAAAGCCAGCACGATTACCTTAACAGTTGCTAAGAAGGTGACCAGCGTTTCGATGCCAAGTTACATTGGTTCAAGTCTCGAATTTACTAAGAACAATTTGACTCAGATTGTTGGTGTAAAAGAGGCCAATATCGAAGTTGTGGAAGTATCAACTGCTCCTGAAGGAACTGCTGCAGGAACAGTTGTTAGTCAGGACCCTAAACCTGGAGAAAAGGTAGATCTCAATAAAACACGTGTTAAGATTTCTATTTATAAACCAAAACTGCTTCCTTCTTCATCAAGTTCGTCTCAACACGGAAATCCAGGAACAGACACGACGCCTTCACAGAGTAACAATCAAGGTAGCAACCCTACAACGGATTCTTCAGATGGCAATAGAACGTCAAGCAATGAACGAAATTAACCCAATCTTTGTCATGATTTCATGACAAAGATTTTTTTTCATGAACTTTTGTGATAGAATAAAGGGAGTAGAAAATAGGAGTAGAAAATGGACGAATCAAAAGAGTTAAATGCTGTCATTGATGTGATCATGCTAGCTGGAACCATTCTCTTGAAAAGTGGTTCGGAGATTCATCGGGTTGAGGACACCATGATTCGCATTGCCCATTCACAGGGAATAGTAGATTGCAATGTTCTTGCCATGCCCGCAGCTATTTTCTTTTCGATTGAAAACACCAATATTTCTCGTATGAAACGGGTGACGTCATCCTCCTATAACATCGAAAAAGTCTGTGATGTCAACCAAGTATCACGAGAACTTGTGGGTGGCCAGATTGATCTTTCTACAGCTTTTCAAAAGCTGAAGGAAATCAGAAATCAAGCTCTTCCTTATAGCAGGCTCCAAGTGACTGTAGCAGCGACCCTCAGTGCCCCTTTCTTCTCGATTATGTTTGGGGGCAATGTCTATGACGCTTTTGGTGCGGCTATTGCGACCTTATTTGGTTTTGCCTTCTCTCTCTACGTAGAGAAGTTTGTCCGCATTCCTTTTGTAACGGCCTTTGCGGGTGCCTTTGTTTTTGGCTTGATTGCCCAGTTCTGGGCTCGCTATACTGGATTTCCTTCGACGGCAGACCTGATCATAGCAGGAGCCGTCATGCCCTTTGTTCCAGGGATTGCTCTGACAAATGCGGTTCGAGATATCATGACCAACCATATCAACTCTGGTATGAGCAAGATGTTTGAATCCCTGCTCATTACCCTCGCTTTAGGGGCCGGCACCTCTGTCGCCCTGGTTTTGATGACATAAGATGACTCTAACAAGTATTTTACTCCAAGCGGTGGCAAGTTTGCTCGCCATTATAAACTTTCTAATCGTACTAAATGTCCAGCGTTCCATGCTTCTGCCTGGTGGTGTTTTGGGAATGGGTGTTTGGCTCCTCTATCTCGTGCTCAAAGAACCAACCAATGTTATTGTTGCGACCTTTATCGCAGCAGTAATTGGCTCTTGCATCAGCCAGATTTTAAGTATTCTTTATAAAACCCCAGCAGTGGTTTTTGTCTTGGCCATTCTTGCCCCCTTGGTGCCAGGTTATTTATCCTATCGAACGACAGCTTTCTTTGTGACAGGCGATTACAGCCATGCTATTGCCAGCGCGACTTTGGTAGTTATGTTAGCTCTGGTCATTTCTATCGGAATGGCAAGTGGAACGGTAATTCTAAAGCTTTATCACTATATCCGAAAACAACGAGGAATCTCTTCCTAATGCAATCAAAGCAAAGACTTGATTTGGTGAATCAAGTCTTTTTTCTCTCTTTTGTCCCTATTTGTGATAAAATAGAATGAAACGATTTTTTACAATGAATGAAAAAACAGAGGTAAATATGACAATCGGTATTGATAAGATTGGTTTTGCGACCAGTCAATATGTCTTGAAATTACAAGACTTAGCAGAAGCGAGGGGAGTTGACCCCGAAAAATTTAGCAAGGGACTCTTGTTAAATGAAATTAGTATTGCGCCACTGACTGAGGACATTGTTACCTTGGCAGCTAGTGCAAGCAACTCTATTTTAACAGACAAAGAAAAAGAAGAAATCGATATGGTCATCGTGGCGACCGAGTCAGGGATTGACCAGAGTAAGGCGGCGGCGGTCTTTGTTCATGG
The DNA here is from genome assembly GCF_019929365.1 of Streptococcus oralis. Lineage (GTDB taxonomy): Bacteria > Bacillota > Bacilli > Lactobacillales > Streptococcaceae > Streptococcus > Streptococcus oralis_BT. The sequence continues at coordinate 89,070 of NZ_JAHZPH010000002.1, forward strand.
CCTATTAGGCATTCAGCCTTTCGCTCGTAGTTTTGAAATCAAAGAAGCCTGCTATGGAGCAACAGCTGCTCTTCATTATGCTAAATTACATGTGGAAAATTCTTCAGAGTCCAAGGTTTTGGTCATTGCCAGTGATATTGCCAAGTATGGTGTGGGAACTCCTGGTGAGCCTACTCAGGGTGCTGGAAGTGTGGCGATGTTGATCACCCAAAATCCACGCATCATGGCCTTTAACAATGATAACGTTGCCCAAACGCGCGACATCATGGATTTCTGGCGTCCGAACTACTCAAGCACTCCTTATGTAAACGGCATGTACTCGACCCAACAGTATCTTGATTGCCTGACAACGACTTGGGATGAATACAAGAAACGCTATGATTGGACTATGGATGACTTTGCGGCTATCTGCTTCCACTTGCCTTATCCTAAGTTGGCCCTAAAAGGCTTGCGCAAGATGATGGACAAAACTTTGTCTAAAGAAAAACAAGATAGTTTGCAAGAAAACTTTGATAAGTCCATTCTCTACAGTCAGATGATTGGAAATATCTATACAGGTTCCCTCTTTCTCGGGCTTCTCTCTCTTTTGGAAAATGCAGAGACTTTGAAGGCTGGAGATAAAATAGCCCTCTACAGTTACGGAAGTGGCGCGGTTTCAGAGTTCTTTAGTGGTGAATTGGTCGAAGGTTATGAGGCTTACCTTGATAAGGATCGTTTGAGCAAACTCAAGCAACGTACAGCATTGTCTGTTGCAGACTATGAAAAAGTCTTCTTCGAAGAATTGCAGTTGGATGAGTCTGGTTCAGCCCAATTTGCAGGCTATGAACATCAAGACTATGCCTTGGTTGAGATTGTCGACCACCAACGCCGTTATAGCAAGGTTGAAAAATAATGAAGATAAGTTGGAATGGATTTTCTAAAAAATCATACCATGAGCGCCTTGAGTTGTTACAAGCTCAGGCGCTCCTTAGTCCTGAAAGGCAAACGAGTCTGGAGCAGGATGAACAAGTCAGCTTGGCGGTTGCAGATCAGCTGAGTGAGAATGTGGTGGGAACTTTTTCTCTGCCTTATTCGATCATTCCAGAACTTTTGGTGAATGGTCAGGACTACACAGTTCCTTATGTGACAGAAGAGCCCTCAGTGGTTGCTGCGGCCAGCTATGCCAGCAAAATCATCAAGCGAGCAGGTGGCTTTACTGCTCAAGTACATGAGCGCCAGATGATCGGTCAGGTGGCCCTTTATCAAGTTGCTGATCCTGAACAAGCGCAAGAGAAGATTGCCAGCAAGAAAGCCGAACTCTTGGAACTTGCCAATCAAGCCTATCCTTCTATCGTCAAACGTGGTGGTGGGGCGCGTGATTTGCATGTAGAGCAGATCAAAGGTGAAACAGACTTTCTCGTTGTTTATCTTCATGTCGATACCCAGGAAGCCATGGGGGCCAATATGCTCAATACCATGCTAGAAGCCTTGAAGCCAGTCTTAGAAGAACTCAGTCAGGGACAGAGCCTCATGGGGATTCTGTCCAACTACGCGACCGATTCTCTGGTGACAGCAAGCTGTCGTATCGCCTTTCGCTACTTGAGCCGACAAAAGGATGAAGCCAGAGAAATAGCAGAGAAAATAGCTTTGGCTAGCCAGTTTGCGCAGGCAGATCCTTACCGAGCAGCTACTCACAATAAAGGGATTTTTAATGGTATCGATGCCATTTTAATCGCCACGGGTAATGACTGGCGTGCTATCGAAGCTGGGGCCCATGCCTTTGCCAGTCGAGACGGGCGCTATCAAGGTCTCAGTCGATGGAGTCTAGATAGGGACACAGAAGAATTGGTCGGTGAGATGACCTTACCCGTGCCGGTAGCGACCAAGGGTGGCTCTATCGGTCTCAACCCACGTGTAGCTCTCAGTCATGAACTACTAGGAAATCCTTCTGCCAAGGAATTAGCTCAGATTATCGTTTCTATCGGTCTCGCCCAAAACTTTGCGGCCCTCAAAGCCTTGGTGAGTACGGGCATCCAGCAAGGTCACATGAAGTTACAGGCCAAATCCTTAGCTCTCCTAGCAGGTGCTAGTGAGTCTGAAGTTACTCCCCTCGTTGAGCACCTCATCGCAGATAAAACCTTTAACTTAGAGACAGCCCAGCGCTATCTCGAAAACTTAAGATCATAAAAAACTCAGACGAATTCGTCTGAGTTTTTTGTACTTAAATACTTTTTCCAGGTAATAGGGTGACTGGTAAGAAGTAACCAGTTGTCGCGACTTCCTTGCCTTCGATCTTCTGCAAGAGAAGATCAACAGTGAGTTGGGCAATCTCTTCCAAGGGTTGCTTGATGGTCGCCAGTTGAGGGTAGTAGTTTTCGATAAAGTAAGCCCCATCATAGCCGATGACTTTGAGCTCTTCAGGAACAGAGATTCCCAGTTCCTGAGCTATTTTGATAACCAAGATGGCTGTCAGATCATCTGAAGCAAAGATAGCATCTGGTTTCTGATGAGTCAAGATATTCTTGATTTCCATTTCCTTTCTGACGGGAGAAAAGTCACTCGAAACATTGATAATAGGCGCTTTTGGGAGTACAGAGGCAAAACCAGCATGACGCAGTCCAGTAGGCGAATTGGAATTGTCATTCCCTGTAATCATGATAATAGACTGGGCACCTGTCTTGACCAAGGTTTGGGCAGCGAGAACCCCGCCACCGTAGTTGTCAGAGGAGACAACAGGAATGTCTGGAGACAAGTTTCGGTCAAAGGAAATGATTGGCGCTGTTACACGATTGTAGTCTTCAATTCCCAAGTTATGACTACCAGAAATGATACCGTCGACCTGATTGGCCTCTAGCATTTCGATGTACTCCCGTTCCTTCTTAGAGTCGTGCTCGCTGTTACAGATGATGGTCTTGTATCCATTTTTAAAGAGTTGGTGTTCCAACTTATCAATCAATTCTGCATAGAAAACATTGGAAATATTTGGGAAAATTAAGCCAATCAACTTAGCTGATTTTCCTTGGAGGCTACGAGCTAAATTGTTGGGCTTATAGCCCAATTCTCTCATGGCTTCATTGACCTTGAGAATGGTTTTTTCAGACAGATAACCTTTTTTATTGATAACCCGAGAAACGGTAGTAGGGCTGACACCAGCAAGTTTTGCGACATCAGTTAGTTTTGCGACCATAATCTATTTCATAGTAGGTTCCGGTTGGGTTTCCAGATTTGATCAGGATACCATTTTGATCGGCATTCGGAAAGACGCGACCAGAAAATACTTTTTCTCCTTTATTGATAAAAATTTCAAAAACAGAATTGTCGATGAAGATGTTAGCAGTAGTAGTTTGCTTGTCGATTGGGCAAGAACGAGTGCTTCCAAATTCTTGGGCGTACTGCTCACCAGCCTGGCTACGATCCACTGTCACTTGACCATTTACAAGGTCAAAGTTGATTGAAAGTCCCTTGCCTTCTTTGTCGGCAAGTAAGACAATCTCGCTCTGGCTATTGGCTTCCAAGTTGAGCTCGAGTTCATAGCTGTTATTGGTTTGAGCACGATTTGAAAAGGGTTCTTCAGAGACACGAAGGTCCTTGATAGCTGCGACAGGGTATTGGTAGAGTTTGCCATCTTTGATAGTGAGTTCCTTGACCAATGAGAAAGTTCCTTGGTGGTCAAAACGATCAGATGGGTAGGCTACATCTGGTAGTCCAAGCCAACTAACTGCTAGAGAGCGTCCGTCTGGAGCGTTGAAGGCTTGCGTTGCATAAGCTTCGAAACCATAGTCTAGATTTTGCAATGGAGAGACATCTACCATTTTAGCATTTTCAGGATCAAAAGAAGCCCCGATTTTGTACATGTTTGGATAGATATTATCATAGTCTAGAACACTCTTATCCAATCCTTGCGGGCAGTAGAGAAGTACAGGTTGTTCACCGATAAAGACCAGATTTGGACATTCCATCATATAGGCAGTACGGTCGTTGGCAAAGTCTAGGTCACCAACTGCTTGCCAGTTGGTGTAATCATTATCTATAGCTTTGTAGAGAAGAACAAAGCCTTTTTTCTCCAAGTCCTGTCCACCCACGATAGCATAATATTGCCCCTTAAAGTTGAAAATTTGTGGGTCGCGGAAGTGGTCGGTAGAGTCTGCTGGCTGGTCAATCAAGACCTTGTCAATCTTCGAGATCTTGCCATCTTTTCCCAAAAGAGCACCAACCTGGTAAGGGTGACGAATCCAGTTTTCATCACGGACATTTCCAGTATAGAATAGGAACAACTGATCGCCAAACTGCATGGCAGATCCAGAGTAGGCCCCGTGGCTATCTAATGGAGTATCAGGCAAAACTTTGACTCCAGTTTCTGTAAAGTGCACTAAATCATCACTTTCAAGCTGCACCCAAGATTTCAAACCATGAGCTGCACCAAAGGGGAAGTTTTGGTAAAAGAGAATCCATTTACCATCAAAATAGGAAAAGCCATTTGGGTCATTGAGAAGCCCCATTTTAGGCTCGACATGGTAATGAGTATGCCATGGAGATTGTGCCATCTTTTCCTTGATTTGCTTGATTTCATCATTAGACCAGTCTTCATAGCGTCTATAACGGCGCTCAGTTGTCCATTCCATTTTATCTTTCCTCCTAAAGTTCTACTACCTTAATAGTAAACGTTTTCGACCAAAAAAGCAAGTCTTTTATGTTAAAAAATAGCAAAAAATGTCAAACGGTTGCCATAAATCAAGTAAAGGAAATCTAACAAATTTTCACGAAAAAATGAAAGAAAATGTAAATAAAAACCTTTATTCCTCAAGTTTAAAGATATTTTTTTGAGGAAAAAGAGAATTTCCCTCAAAAACGAGCAAAAATAATCAGAGGAAAAAGAAAGGGAATAAAAATTTCTGCAAAACGCTTGACATATTTTAGAAACATGATAAAATAATAGTCGTAGGGCGGATAAAATCGCTTTCAAACACTTTACAAAATTTTATATAAGGAGATTTTTGCAAATGAACAATCAGGATATTGCAAAAAAGGTCATCGAAGCCCTTGGCGGACGTGAGAATGTCAACAGTGTAGCCCACTGTGCGACTCGCCTCCGTGTGATGGTTAAAGATGAAGCGAAAATTAACAAAGATGCTATCGAGAACTTGGAAAAAGTTCAAGGTGCTTTCTTTAACTCAGGTCAATACCAAATCATCTTTGGTACTGGTACAGTAAACAAGATGTACGATGAAGTCGTAGCTCTTGGGTTGCCAACATCTTCTAAAGAAGATATGAAAGCAGAAGCTGCAAAACAAGGAAATTGGTTCCAACGTGCCATCCGTACTTTCGGTGACGTCTTCGTTCCAATCATTCCAGTTATCGTAGCAACTGGTCTCTTCATGGGTGTTCGTGGTCTCTTGACTGCTCTTGGAATGACACTTCCAGAAGATGTGACAACTTATACTCAGATCTTGACAGACACTGCCTTTATTATCTTGCCAGGTTTGGTTGTTTGGTCAACTTTCCGTGTATTCGGTGGTAACCCAGCTGTTGGTATCGTTCTTGGTATGATGCTCGTTTCTGATTCACTTCCAAATGCCTGGGCTGTTGCGTCTGGTGGTGAAGTAACTGCAATGCAGTTCTTCGGATTTATCCCAGTTGTAGGTTTGCAAGGTTCAGTTCTTCCAGCCTTCATCATCGGGGTTGTCGGAGCTAAGTTTGAAAAAGCAGTTCGTAAGGTTGTTCCAGATGTACTTGACCTCTTGGTAACACCGTTTGTAACACTCCTTGTAATGTCAATCCTTGGATTGTTTGTTATCGGACCAGTCTTTCACGTTGTTGAAAACTACATTCTCATTGGAACAAAAGCTATTCTTAACTTGCCATTCGGACTTGGTGGTTTCTTGATTGGTGGAGTTCACCAATTAATCGTCGTATCAGGTGTTCACCACATCTTCAACTTGCTTGAAGTTCAATTGCTTGCTGCTGACCACGCTAACCCATTCAACGCTATCATTACTGCAGCTATGACTGCTCAAGGTGCTGCAACTGTTGCCGTTGGTGTGAAAACTAAAAATCCTAAACTTAAAACTCTTGCTTTCCCAGCTGCTCTTTCTGCCTTCCTAGGTATTACTGAGCCTGCTATCTTCGGGGTTAACTTGCGTTTCCGTAAGCCTTTCTTCCTTTCATTGATTGCTGGTGCAGTCGGTGGTGGACTTGCTTCAATCCTTGGACTTGCTGGTACTGGTAATGGTATCACAGTCATCCCTGGTACAATGCTTTACATTGGGAATGGACAACTTCTACAATACCTTCTTATGGTAGCTGTATCCTTTGCACTTGGTTTTGCTCTTACTTACATGTTTGGTTACGAAGATGAAGTAGAAGAGGTTGCAGGAGCAATTTCTGAAGCTGAAACAGATCGTTTGACTGAAGAAGCAGTAACTGGTACTGTGATTTCACCAAGCGAAGGTGTTATCCAAACACCAATCGTTGGTGATGTCGTTGCTCTTTCAAATGTGAATGATCCAGTCTTCTCAAGTGGAGCTATGGGACAAGGTATTGCTGTAAAACCGAGTGAAGATGTTGTTTACGCACCAGCTGATGCTGAAGTGACAATTGTCTTCCCAACAGGACATGCTTATGGCCTAAGAACAGCTAACGGAGCTGAAATCTTGATCCACGTCGGTATCGATACGGTGACAATGAACGGTGAAGGCTTTGAACAAAAGGTTGCTCAAGGCGACAAGGTCAAAGCTGGTGACATTCTCGGAACCTTTGACTCAAACAAAATCGCTGCCGCAGGTCTTGACGACACAACAATGGTTATCGTAACCAACACTGCAGATTACGCTTCTGTAACACCAGTCGCAAGTGGTTCAGTTGTCAAGGGCGACGCGATCATCGAAGTGAAAGCCTAATCCTCTTCAAGAATCAAATCTAAAAACAAAACGAACAAATGACATGTTTGTTCGTTTTTGCTTGAATGGTAAGATTTACAGAGGAAAATCTAAAATATAGAGAAATCTAGACTTTCAAAATATGCTATAATAAAGAAAATAAAAACAAGAGGTTTATCATGACAAAATTATACGGAAGCTTAGAAGCAGGCGGTACAAAGTTTGTCTGTGCTGTCGGTGATGAAAACTTTAACATTGTAGAAAAAACACAATTTCCTACAACAACTCCTATCGAGACCATCGATAAAACCATTGAGTTCTTCTCAAAATTCGATAACCTTGCTGGTCTTGCTGTCGGATCATTTGGTCCAATCGATATCGACAAAAACTCCAAAACCTATGGCTTTATCACAACGACTCCAAAACCTCACTGGGCAAATGTCGACTTGCTTGGTGCCCTTCGTCGTGCTCTTAATGTACCCATGTATTTCACCACAGACGTAAACAGCTCTGCCTACGGTGAAGTAGTTGCCCGCAACAATGCTGGCGGCCGTATCGAGAACTTGGTCTACTACACAATCGGTACAGGGATCGGTGCAGGTGTTATCCAACGTGGTGAGTTTATCGGTGGTGTCGGTCACCCTGAAATGGGGCATTACTATGTAGCTAAACATCCAATGGATATTGAAAAAGAATTCAACGGTGTTTGTCCATTCCACAAGGGCTGTTTGGAAGGCTTTGCGGCTGGACCAAGTTTGGAGGCTCGTACAGGTATTCGTGGTGAAAACATCGAACTCAACAACTCTGTTTGGGACGTCCAAGCCTACTATATCGCTCAAGCTGCTGTCAACGCGACAGTGACTTTCCGACCAGACGTCATCGTCTTTGGTGGTGGGGTTATGGCCCAACAACACATGCTGGACCGTGTGCGTGAGAAATTCACAGCTCTTCTCAACGGCTACCTACCAGTACCAGACGTGCGTGACTACATCGTGACTCCAGCAGTTGCTGGAAATGGTTCTGCCACACTTGGAAACTTTGTCCTTGCTAAGAGTGTCGCAAAATAAAACAAATAAAATATCCGCTTGGGAAACCAAACGGATTTTTCTATTCTCAAAACATCTGCCAGAAGAAATCAATAATATAAGTCAAACCATAAGTGTAAACCACTAGGGTAAAGGGTTTGGTCAGAATGATGATAATCATATAGCGCTTGAAGGTCATCTTGGTCAATGCTGCCAGCATGCAGAGAAAGTCAGCTGGACTAACTGGCCAGATCATCATAAAGATAAAGAAACGCTCGAAACGATTGCCCTTATCCAACCAGCCGATGTACTTATCATAGGTGCGCTTGCTGACGACGGACTGGACAAAGGCAGCCCCGTAGAGACGCACGAGGTAAAAGATAATGGCACAGCCAATCACGATGCCGATATAGTTATAGATGGTTCCGATGATGTGGCCGTAAATAAAGACCCCAGCCACTGAGGTCAAAGCACCCGGAATGATCGGAACAACGGTTTGTAGAATCTGTAAAAAGATAAAGAGTGGTGGCCCCCAAACCCCAGCTTGCTGGATAAAGGCCGATAGGGTTTCCTTGGACTGTAACACTCCCGCCTGATAGGCCCAAATGCAGAAAATCAAGGTGCCGACTCCCCCGACGATAGATGAGATATTGATGACTTGCTGTAGAAGGGGAGAAACAGCTTTCATTTGCTTATGCTGTGACATAGAAACTCCTTATAGATAGTATGGTTCTACTATACCATATTTTTCTTATAAAGACTAATTTGATTCCTTATCTTGCTTTTTATATAAGTGTGGTACAATTAAAGGAGTAAGTCAAGAGATATAACGGTGAAAGAAATGTTAGATTTAAAATTTAAAGGAAGATGGAGAAAGTACCAAAAGGAAGTCTTAGATCGTTTTCAGAACTATCAAACAGATGGCCATGTTCACCTAGTGGCGGCACCAGGGTCCGGCAAGACCACCATTGGTATCGAGCTGATCGCTCGTTTTGGCAACCCAGCCCTTGTCTTGGTTCCAACTGTCACCATTCGTGAACAATGGGTAGATAGGATCCAAACAGCCTTTTTAGAGAATGAACAGAAGATTTCAGATCTCGTTTCCCAAAACTTAAAGGAGATGAAGGCATTAACGATTGTGACCTATCAGGCTTTTCATAGCGCTATGAACCAATTGCAATCACAAGAAGATGGAGAAGCAGAGGATTTTGTGGGGTTTGATTTGCTTGCAAGTCTAAGAGCTCAGAAAGTTGCTACTCTTTGCTTGGACGAATGCCACCACCTGCGCAATGAATGGCGGAAAAGTCTGGAAACCTTTCGCAAGCAGTATGGACAGTTGCAAGTCATCTCCCTGACAGCGACACCACCTTATGACAGCGAACCTGAACTCTGGGAACGCTATATCCGAATGTGTGGGGAAATTGACCAAGAAATCACGGTACCTGAACTAGTCAAGGAAGACACCCTCTGCCCTCATCAGGATTTTGTTTATATGTGTTCACCAACAGCTGAAGAGTCGGAACACCTCAGGCAGTTTGAAGATAGAAAGTGGGAGTATATCCATCAGCTTTTGGTCAATCCTGACTTTCAAGCTCTAGTATCAGGTTCGAAGGTACTCAAAGGAGATATTTCATCCGATGTTCTATTAGAAGACCCTAAGTACTTGTCGGCTATTTTGATCTATATGCATTCTCAGGGCTTGACCATTCCTGACTCTTTAGAGAATCTTTTGGGGGCGAAACGTCTGCCTCAGGTGAACTCCTACTGGCTCGAGCTGTTGTTGCAGAGCGTTCTCTATCAAACTCCAGATTGGTACGAGGATTCAAATGGATTTAGGGAAAAGTTAGAATCGGAGTTAAAAGCACGGGGGTTGATCGAACAGCGACAGGTTTCTCTAGTCAAGTCCAAGTCTAAGGACAAGATTTTAAATCAGTCTTTGGGGAAATTGTCTGGTATTGCAGATATTTTTCTGACTGAGTATAAGAGTATGGGACAAGATTTGCGACAACTCGTCTTGGCGGATTATATTCGCAAGGATTTTGCCACCTATCTGGGAGATAATCAGGCAACCATTTCTCAGTTGGGGGTTCTTCCTTATTTTGAAAGCATTCGTCGGAAAGCTCAGGAGCATGAGATACCTGTATCTTTGGCTGTCTTGTCAGGGAATGTCGTTATTCTTCCCACCAATGCGGCAGCAGAGTTGAAGGAACTCTTGCCTCAGGTTCATCTTAGTTTTTCGTCTATTGGTCAGTTAGACCAAGAGGATTATGTGCAGGTGGGATTTCCTAGTACGGCTAAGGGTATTGTAGGGGCGGTGACGGAACTTTTTCAACGAGGGCGGATCCAAGTCCTAGTCGGAACCAAATCTCTCCTCGGAGAGGGTTGGGATGCTCCTTGTGTTAATTCCCTAATCCTCGGAAGCTTTGTGGGGAGCTTTATGCTGAGTAACCAGATGCGGGGGCGTGCCATTCGTATCTGGCCGGGACATCCAGAAAAGACCAGTAACATCTGGCATCTGGTAGCCGTTCAAGCGCAAGCGCTCATCACTCTTCCTGGTGAGGAGCCAAGACCAGAGAGCAATCAGGATCTGCAAACTTTGTCTCGTCGTATGGAACATTTTCTTGGACTGGCCTATAATCAGGAGAGTATTGAGACCGGTTTGGATCGTTTGGATTTTCCAAAGCCCCCTTTTAAGAAAAAGCAAATCAGAGAGTATAACGAACGGATTAAGATGTTATCCAAGGATCGAGCAGGTTTGCGCAAAAAATGGTACGATTCTCTCGTAGTGGCAGATCAATTTGAGATTGTCACTGAAGTCGCAACCCAAAAACAGAAGATCCCAGTCATGCTCTTGCTTGATGCATTAAAATGGGTTCGCATGTCATTGCTGCTGTTAGCAGTGGATTTATTGGTTTTGTTGTTTAGAATGAGACTGACTGGAGTTTGGTGGCTTACAGCAGCTTGTCTCCTCTTTTTGGCCTTTGCATCTTGGCGCTACCTCTGCTATAAGAGTCCCTATAAACGTTTGCAATCTCTGGGTGAGCAGATCCGAAAGGCTTTGCTAGATTCGGGGCATCTAACGGACGATCAATCCCGTGTTCAGGTAGAGGAGGACAAGGAAAAATATATGGTTTTCGCCTATCTCAAGGGAGGAAGCATGAGGGACAAGGAGCTGTTTGCGCAGACTGTAGGAGAGTTCTTTGCTCCAGTGGACAATCAGCGCTATCTCTTGAAGGCAGAGAAAGTCCAACAAGGTCAGTCACCTTACTATGTCGTGCCTAGTCTTTTTGACAAGCGCAAGGAGGAGGCACAGAAATTCCTCGACTTCTTAACGCCAATTATCGGACACTATCAGCTCGTCTACACACGGACAGAGGCTGGACGGAAAACCCTTCTTGAAGCTCGTATCCAAGCTCTCTCTAACAAAAATGACCGTATCTTGACTAAGAAGAAGGTTAAAAGCCAGTTGGAGTAGGGGAGGTAAAATATACCCCTCTAGAAAATAAAAAAGCAAAGGGAGAAAATATGGCAGATACAATTTTAATTTTAGGTAATGGCTTTGATATTGCAATGGGGCGAAAAACAAAGTATACAGATTTTATTGACTTTGAAAAACAATTATTCTCTAATCCAAATGAGGAGTTACTGGAGTTCCTAAAAGTTAAAAATATAAGGATTGAGAAATACAAGGATAATTTATATTTAAAATTTATCAATGAGAATAAAGCTACTCTAGGAGATAATTGGTCTAATCTTGAAATAATGATTTCGCAACTTGCAGATGCAATAATGTATTTCAAAGAAAATAATGATTTAATATTCAAAGTTACTATTACAGGACAAACTGGGTTACTGGAAGAGAAATTATCAAAAGAAAAAAATTATAGGTCAAAATTATATATTTCAGATTTGTTTTTTTCACTCTTTCATAAAAAAGGCTGGGGTTCTTTAGAAAGAGAAGTTGCATTGGATAAATTAAATAACGAATTTATCAGACAACTTGATTTACTAATTGAACTATTAGAAATCTATCTGTCGTATTTGGATTATATAGATTTTGAGGTTCGAGGGATTGAAACAAGTCCAACAGCCCTAGATGCGATATCGGATTTATCAAATTCCTCTGTTCTAAATTTTAATTATACCAACACATCAGGTAATCTTTACGGAACTTCTGAGAAGAAAACTCATTTTATACATGGTCGAATTAATTTAGATAGAACTTTCAGTCGCATCAATACTATGGTCTTTGGAATTGAGGACAAAGAAAATGATGTCAACAGTGATTTGATTCCTTATCAGAAGTATTACCAAAGAGTTGTTAAAGAGACTGGAAGTAAATTCGAAGATTTTTTTAAACGAACTTTCTATGATATAGGTGACGCATTCGGTACTCAGTTTCCAAATTCAAAGAATATCATTGTTTTTGGTCACTCGGTTGATCCATTGGATAAAGAAATATTCCAAAAATGTTTTGAATTAGCAGAAAATGGAAAGTATGATTATAGATTTATTTTCACTTATTTTGATGAGCTAGCAAAACGATCGATTATTAAGAATCTCGCAATCATCCTTGGTAAAGAAAAACTGATAGAGTTAACAGGTAAACGGAATGTTGTATTTGTAAAGAGTGATGATAAGGACCGTATGAACAAAGAGCTACTACCTTAATAAAGTTAAGAATAGTTTATAGCCCACTCGCTCTAGTCAGGTCGAGTGGTTTTTCTTGAAATATGATAAAATAGAAAAGATAATACATTAATTAAGGAAAGTAAAAATGGCAAGTAAAGAAAATGCAGAACGCAAGGAACTGCATCGTAAAATTTGGGCGATTGCTGATGATGTTCGTGGGGCTGTAGACGGTTGGGATTTTAAGCAATATATCCTAGGGATCCTTTTCTATCGCTTTATTTCAGAGCATATGGCAGATTATTTTGACCGTGCTGAGCATGAGGCTGGGGATTTAGAATTCCGTTATGCTGACTTAAGTGACCATGAAGCTGAGCAAGATTTTAAACCAGGGACAGTTGAGGATAAGGGATTCTTTATCCTTCCAAGTCAATTATTTGAAAATGTCGTCAAGAACGCCTCGCAAAATGAAAATCTAAACGAAGAATTAGCCAATATTTTTCAAGCTATTGAGAAGTCAGCGATTGGGTTCAAATCAGAAGATGATATCAAAGGTTTGTTTGATAACTTGGATACACGAAGCAATATCCTTGGTGGAACTGTTCCAGAAAAAAATAAGCGCCTATCTGATATCCTAAATGGTATCAATAGCATTAACTTTGGCAACTTTGAGGAAAATGACATTGATGCCTTTGGGGACGCCTATGAGTTCTTGATTTCCAACTATGCCAGTAATGCAGGAAAAAGTGGTGGCGAATTTTTCACACCTCAGACAGTTTCTAAATTACTAGCTCGTTTGGTAATGGTTGGTAAGGATAAGATTAACAAAGTCTATGACCCAACATGTGGTTCAGGCTCTCTCCTTCTTCAAATGAAAAAACAATACGAAGACCATATCTTGGAGGATGGTTTCTTTGGTCAGGAAATCAATATGACCAACTACAACTTGGCTCGTATGAATATGTTCTTACACAATATCAACTACAACAACTTTGATATTAAGCGAGGAGATACCCTTTTAAATCCTCAGCATTTGGAAGAAAAGCCATTTGATGCTATTGTTTCTAACCCTCCGTACTCTGTCAAATGGGTGGGAGATGGAGACCCGACTCTGATAAATGATGACCGTTTTGCGCCAGCAGGGAAACTAGCACCCAAGTCAAAAGCTGATTTTGCCTTTATCATGCATAGTCTTAACCACTTGTCAAATAAAGGTCGGGCGGCAATTGTTTGTTTCCCAGGCATTTTCTATCGTGGTGGTGCTGAAAAGACCATTCGTCAGTATCTGGTAGATAACAACTTTGTTGAAGCGGTTATTGCCCTTCCAGATAATCTCTTCTTTGGTACTTCTATCGCGACTACGATCTTAGTTCTGGCGAAGAATAAACTTGAAAATAAAACCCTCTTTATTGATGCGAGTAAAGAATTCAAAAAAGAGACTAATAACAATGTTTTGACAGATAGCAATATTGAGCATATTGTTGAATTGTTCACTAACTATCAAAGTGTAGACTATAAAGCAGCTCTTGTTGATAATGAGGTGATTGGCTCAGAGCAAGACTACAATCTATCTGTGTCAACTTATGTCGAACCAGAAGATACACGTGAGAAGATTGATATTGATGAGCTCAATAAAGAAATCGCTGAGACTGTTGCCAAGATTGATCACTTGCGTGCAGAGATAGATAAGATTGTAGAGGAGCTTAGCCATGGCGAATGATGTGATTCTCTATAGAACTGATGACGGGGAGTCCGCTATTGAACTTCACTTGGATGATGGAACAGTTTGGCTGACCCAACAAGAACTAGCTGAGCTTTTTCAAACTTCCAAGCAAAATATTAGCAAACATATCAAGGCTATTTTTGAAGATGGTGAGTTGGATGAAACAGTGGTTGTCAACTATCAGTTGACAACCACTCGTCACGGTGCAATAGCTGGTAAAACTCAGTCAAAAAAAGTCGCCTACTATAATCTCGATATGATTTTGGCGATTGGCTATCGTGTGCGCTCCCCTCGTGGAGTCCAGTTTAGACACTATGCTTCGACAGTCTTAAAAGAGTATCTGATTAAAGGCTTTGCTATGGATGATGAGCGCTTGAAAAACTTGGGTGGAAGCTCTTACTTTAAAGAACTCCTGGAAAGAATCCGAGACATCCGCTCTAGTGAAAAAGTCTTTTACCGTCAGATTTTAGATCTTTTCGCTACATCTAGTGACTACAATGCAAACTCGCAAGAGGCAAAGAAATTCTTTGCGACGGTTCAAAACAAGATGCATTATGCCATTCACCACAATACTGCGAGTGAACTTATCTATAACCGTGTTGATAGTGAAAAGGAGTTTATGGGCTTAACCACTTTTAAGGGAGACCTTCCTACTCTATCTGAAGCAAAAGTTGCCAAGAACTATCTGACAGAGAAGGAACTCCGTGGGCTTAATCAGCTTGTATCAGGATATCTAGACTTTGCTGAAAGACAGGCAGAGCGAGAAGAAGTCATGACCATGGCTGATTGGGTGGCTCATGTGGATCGTATTCTTCAGGCTACTGGAGAAGACTTGCTGGACAATAGTGGCTCCATCTCTCGTGAACAGATGAAGCAGAAGGTGGATAAGGAATATAAGAGCTACCAAGCCAAGACCCTCAGTCAAGTTGAAAAAGATTACCTCAAGGAAATCAAAAGCATTGAAAATCTAGCCAAGGAAGGAGGTAAGTGATGAATATCCTAGAAGAAATTCAAAACTGTTCCGTTGAGTGGAAAGAGTTGGGGGAAGTGTGTGAAATAGAAACAGGTAAATTGAATGCCAATGAATCTGTCGAAGATGGGAAGTATCCTTTTTTTACAACAGCAAAAGAAATAAGTCGAATAAATTCTTTTCGGTGGAATACAGAGGCATTATTGATTGCTGGAAATGCAAATGTTGGAGATGTTAAGTATTATTCAGGGAAATTTGAAGCATATCAAAGAACATATGTTTTGACAAATTTCTCACATAATGTGAAAGCTCGATTTTTGTTACACATTATCAAACAGGGGCTAAAATCTTATTTAGAGAATAATACAAATAAGGCGGCTATGTCTTACATTGTCATTTCAACTTTAAAATCATTTCCTATTCCTATCCCACCACTAGAAATTCAAGAAAAAATAGTGCAAATACTTGACAAAATGACGGAGTATGTTACAGAATTGACCTCAGAATTGACCTCACGTAAAAAGCAATATTCTTTTTATAGAGATAAACTGTTATCTTTTGAAGACGAGGTTTATCAGGTTGAGTGGAAGACTCTTTCGGAAATAGCAAAAGTTTTTGGTCGAGGGAAATCGAAACATAGGCCTAGAAATGATGCAAGGTTATATGGCGGTGATATCCCGTTCATACAGACTGGAGATATAAGAGGTGCAGGGAAGTGGATTGAGAACTTTTCTAAAACTTATAGTGATTTTGGATTAGAACAAAGTAAGAAGTGGGAAAAGGGAACATTATGTATCACAATTGCTGCTAATATAGCGGAAACTGGATTATTAGGATTTGATGCATGTTTCCCTGATAGTATTATAGGCTTTGTTGCAAATCCAGAATTTGCCATTACAGAATATGTTTACTACTATTTAAATTCAATAAAAGATCATCTTGCAAATAAGAGTTATGGAAGTGCACAGGATAATCTTAACTTAGCTATATTTTCATCATTGAAAATCCCGGTTCCTTCTCTCGAAATTCAATCTCGTATTGTTGAAGTTCTAGACAACTTTGATACGATATGTAATGATTTATATATCGGACTCCCCAAGGAGATTGAATTACGCCAAAAACAATATGAATATTGGAGAAAAATGATGTTCAATTTTAATAAAAAAGGTGACAGTATACTATGACAGAATTCAAAACATTGGAAAGCCTTGCGGCTAATCTCATTTCAAAAAAATCAAAGAGTTCCCTTCTATATGCTTTTAATGGAAGTGGAAAAACTAGACTATCTATGGCTGTTAAGGAAAAATTGGATAGCGATGAACTTGGTCAAATTCAGGATATGGAGATAGACAAAAAGAAAATTTTTTATTTTAATGCATTTACAGAAGATTTATTTTCTTGGGATAATGATTTGCAAGATGATTGGGATAGAAAATTAAATATAAATCTGGATTCAACATTTTTGAAGTATATTCTTGAAGATCAGGGAAAGGAAAATGAGATTATTAATTTATTTCAAGATTACCTTGGGATTTTTCCAGAAGGAAATGCTTTGAGAGCTAAACAGCAAATTATTTTACCAAGTTTCCAAGATGACTTTACGACAGTTAAATTTTCAAAAACTTATACTGCCAAAAATGGAAATGGTGAAGATGAAAGAATTACAGAGGATAATATAAAAATTTCTAAAGGAGAAGAAAATAGTTTTATCTGGAGTATTTTCTACACTTTTCTAAATGAAGTTATTCAAAGTAAGAATGCTCAGGACTCTTTCCCAAATTTAAAGTATATTTTTATAGATGATCCTGTTTCCTCTTTAGATGATAGAAAAATAATTGAAATGGCTGTTGATTTAGCTAGTTTAATAAAGGAAAGTAAGTTTGAAAAAACAACTGAAACCGTTCATGAATCTAGTGGTTTAAAATTTATTATCACAACTCATCATCCACTATTTTTTAACGTGTTATTTAATGAATTAAAAGGTGATTCATGTAGTAGATTTGTACTTGAACACAAGTTGGATTTGACTACTGGTGATGAAACTTATCATTTGAAAGAGACCTCTGATTCTCCGTTTGCTTACCACTTGAAGGTTATAGATATAATAGATGAAGCTATTAAAGTGAATCAATTAGAAAAATATCACTATAATTTATTAAGATCACTTTTTGAAAAAACTTCTACTTTTTTAGGATATAAATCATGGGAAGAAATTATACCTGAAAGTGAAAAAGATAAGGTTCATAGAAGATACTTAAATTTATTTAGTCATGATAAACAATCGGTTGAAGAGTTTCCCGATATTACAGAAGATGATAAAGAACAATTTAAAGTGATCTACAAGAAGTTTATTGAGAAATACTATTTCAATAAAGATATTAGTCATTTGCACTAGAATATACAAAGAATACCGAGGAAGCATGCTATGGTTGATTATTCAAAAGTACATGAAGTAATTGCGGAAACAAATGAAGGGATTCTCTTGGCTGAGTATCAACCAGAGTATCGTACGGATAGAGAGTATCAGTCAGAGGCTGATCTAGAAAATCAGTTGATTTCCGATTTAGTACATCATCTCAACTACGAACGATTGGATATTCACACACCTGCAGAGCTTTTAGCAAATGCCAAAGTTCAGATTGAAAAACTAAATAAGATAACCTTTACGGATGCTGAGTGGAGTCGCTTTGTAGTGGAGTATCTGGACTGTCCCAATGAGGATTTGGTTGAAAAAACACGAAAAATCCAAGAAAATCATATTTACGACTTTGTCTTTGATGATGGGCGGATTAAAAATATTTTCATCCTTGATAAGAAAAACATTCACAATAACAGCATGCAGGTCATCAACCAAGTGACGCAAGTGGGGAGTCATACCAATCGTTATGATGTCACCATCTTGGTAAATGGACTTCCTTTAGTTCAGATTGAATTAAAGAGACGTGGAGTTCGTCTGCAAGAAGCCTTTAATCAGCTTCACCGTTATAGTAAGGAAAGTTTCAATAGCGAGAATTCTTTGTATAAGTATATTCAGATTTTTGTTATTTCCAATGGCACTTATACACGCTACTTTGCAAATACGACAGCCCAGAATAAAAATCATTATGAGTTCACCTGTGAATGGGCAGACCGTAAAAATAAAACAATTCATGACCTAGAAGACTTTACTGTTACCTTCTTGAGCAAGCGAGTCCTTTTGGAGGTATTGACTAAATATTGTGTTTTTGATGTTGATAATACCTTGCTCATCATGCGTCCTTATCAGATAGCAGCTACTGAGAGTATCATACGCAAGATTCATTCATCTAATGAGATGAAGAACTTTGGCACTATCAATGCCTGTGGCTATATCTGGCATACGACGGGTTCAGGGAAAACCTTGACCAGCTTTAAAACGGCTCGTTTGGCAACAGAGTTGGACTATATTGACAAAGTGATTTTTGTGGTAGATAGAAAAGATTTGGACTATCAAACTATGAAGGAATATCAAAAATTCCAACCAAATTCAGTCAATGGTAGTAACAATACAAAAGAGCTCCAACGAAGTATTGAAGAAAATGATGGGAAAATTGTTGTCACAACCATTCAAAAGTTAAATAAGTTTATCACAGCAAATCCAAATCATGAAATCTATGCTAAAAAATGTGTTTTAATCTTTGATGAGTGTCATCGATCTCAGTTTGGGAAGGCACAGAAGCGCATTAAAAAATCCTTTAAACAGTACGCCTTATTTGGATTTACAGGGACACCGATTTTCCCAGAAAATAGTTTAACGGGTGAAACGACACAGGAAGTTTTTGGAGAACAACTTCATAACTACGTTATCACAGATGCTATTCGAGATAAAAAAGTGTTGAAGTTCAAGGTTGACTATAACTATATCAAACCTGAAATCAATAAATATAGAGAAGCAGAAAAAGTAGTTGGTCGAGAGCTTGATGAGAAGAAACTCAAAAAGATGGAGAAGGAACTCCTTTTGCATCCAGAACGGATAGTAACCATCACAGAGTACCTGTTGAGAGTTTATAATGATAAAACGCATCGAAATCAACACTATACTCATAAGCAAAAACAACTAGCAGGATTTAACGCCATGCTAGCTGTACAAAGTATTGAAGCTGCAAAACTATACTATGAAGAACTCCAACGGCAACAGGCAGCTTTACCAGAAGCTAAGCGTTTGAAAGTTGCTACTATCTTTAGCTTTGCGCCAAACGAAGAACAGTCGGCTTATGGTGAAATTCAAGACGAAGAGCTAGAACCTCAAGATACAGCTATGCCTCTATCTTCTAAAGAGTTCCTTTCTAGAGCAATTGACGACTATAATCAAATGTTCAAGACCAACTTCTCAACCGATGGGAAAGAGTTTCAAAATTACTATCGTGACCTTTCTAAGAGAGTTAAGTCTAAAGAAGTGGATTTGCTGATTGTAGTGGGTATGTTCTTGACGGGATTTGATGCTCCAACTATGAATACTCTCTTTGTCGACAAAAATCTACGTTATCATGGCTTGATTCAGGCATTCTCGAGAACCAATCGGATTTTTAATAAGGTTAAACCTTTTGGAAATATTGTTTGTTTCCGTGATTTAGAAAAGGCTACACAAGAAGCTATTAAGACTTTTGGAGACACAAATAAGCTTGAAATTATTTTAGAAAAAAGCTTTAGTGAATACATGGATGGTTTCGTGGATCAAGTAACGGGTATCGAGGTCAAAGGATATGCAGCAGTCTGTCAGGAAATTCTTGAGAAATTCCCGAATCCGCAAGAAATTGAAACAGAGCATGAGAAAAAAGAGTTTGTTAAGTTATTTGGTGAGTTGTTGAAGCTTGATAATGTCCTTCGAAATTATGATGAATTCCAAGAAATCGATAAACCTATTTCAGAAGGTTATCTTCAGGATTTAAGAAGCGCCTATGTGGAACTTCGAGATGAATTCTTAAACCTTAAAAACTATGAAAAGAGAAAAGATTTAGAGGTTGACCTTTCAGATGTTGAATTTGAAATTGAACTCTTAAAAACAGATGAGATCAACCTAGACTATATTCTGGCATTGATTGTTGAAAAATCGAAGAATTCTGAGTCTAAAGAAGCAATGAAAGCAGAAGTTAGTCGTGTGATTCGTTCTAGTATTGATATTCGTGCCAAAGAAGAGTTGGTAATCGGGTTTATCAATGACACCGATTTGCAAAAATTGAAAGACCATGATGGGATTATCAATGCTTTCTACGAATATGGTAAGGAGCGCAAGAAAATTGCGATTCACGACCTAGCTGAGGCTGAGAAGCTTGTAGCTGATTATCAACTATTCATCGACAAATCAATTCAACGAGGTTATGCTGAAAATAGTGGGACTGATTTGGATTCGATTATTCCACCAACTTCTCGTAGACAGGGAGCGCGTGAACGGAAAAAGCAAGAAGTTTTACGTAAGATTCAGTTGTTAGTAGAGACTTATTCAGGTATTTAAGGATTTATCGAACAAGGCTTGTTAGAAAAATCAGGTTCTACAAAAAACACTCTTTATTCGCTCATTTTTAAGGTACAAAATTGTTTCCATATTTCCTGGAAACGGATAGAAAGTAAGGAGAAATATGGAACAAACTAACCAAAAATCCCAGTGTCAACAACTCTGGGCTAGAAACAAATACCTCGTTTTGAGCCATTCCAGCAATATTTACAATGACATTCGCCAGTATCTAAAGAAAGAAGTGGTAGAGCTGAGTCAGGTTCAAGAGATGATTGACCGTGCCTGTCAAATCCCAGAGCATAGGGGTCAGGTTTGCAATGCCTTTCAGCATATTTGGGGCTATTTCAAAAAGAAAGCGACAGATGCCGAGCGTAAGGACTATATGCTCTTGCTGGATCGCTACCGCTTTGGTCAGGCTTCCAAGGAAGACTTGATCGCTAAGACTCGAGACTTGCTGGATCGCTATCCCAATACCTACTTGCAACATTCGACCTTACTGAAAGGAGACTCCCATGAGACTTTGGCATGAGGATTTGATTTCACAACTTCCCCGTCCACAACTTTTAGGGCAACATCGAGAGTGCTGTGCCCTGCGTGGCAATGGCTGGGGCAGAAAGCATGCGACGGTGGACTATGTCTTTACCCACTCGCCCTATCGTCTCTATGCCTATCATCGCTTGATCATGGAGGAGATGGCTGGCCGTGGCTACAATGTCAGTCCAGAATGGCTGGACAAGAACTACCGTGGCAAAATCTGCCCTCCTTATCAAGACTTGCCTGAGGAAAAGTTGGGCAATCCCGTCTATAGTGAGCATGATGCAGAATACTATGAGGAGTGTCTGGCTAATCTCCGAGAGAAGGGGATAGAGCTGGAGTAAGGATTATCTCTGATTTATAACTATTCTCGTCATTTTTTCGAATAATAAAAATGAGACCTGTAGAATTTTTCTAAGGTCTTCTTTTTATGAGTGTTAGGATTTACTTTTAATAACTTTTTAGTTATAATTTAATTGAAAAGAGGTTGCTTGGTGCATACGATTTACTTCTATAAGGACAAAAATGGAAATGAGCCAGTCTTGGATTATATGAGAGAATTGGCTAGTCAGAAAAGTAAGGATAGCCGCATCAAACTGAATAAACTAAACGACTATATTGAGTTGCTTAGTCAGCATGGGACTAGAGCAGGTGAACCCTATATCAAACATTTGGAAGATGAGATTTGGAAGCTTAGACCTCTTAGGGATAGGATATTATTTGTGGCTTGGCTTGGTGGGAGTTTCGTTCTCTTGCATCATTTTGTCAAAAAGACTCAGAAAACTCCTAGGAGAGAAATTGAAAAAGCCAAGCGTGAACTGAAGGACATAAAAGAAAGAGGGTTAAGTGATGAAGAATAGTGCCATTGGAAGTAATTGGAAGGATGTCCGCTCTGAACTCTTTACCAAGGAGGAAATCCTTGAAAGTGATGTTCGAGTGGCTATCATGAGTGAGTTGATTGAGGCTAGGCATGAACAAGGAATCAGTCAGAAAAAGCTAGAGGAACTCAGTGGAGTGAGCCAGCCTGTTATAGCTAGGATGGAGACAGGAAAGACTAGTCCTCAGTTGGATACGGTCTTGAAAGTCTTAGCCAGTTTAGGAAAGACACTAGCAGTCGTCCCACTTGAACAGGAAAAAAGTTGATTAAACCAACCTATAGTCTTTTCTAACAACAAGCCATAGTCACTTATAAGAATTACTAATAAAACGTTTGAGCATTCCAACTAAAATACAGCCACAAAACAAGCTATACAAAGGATTTGAGACACTGGTCTCAAGTCCTTTTCTTTTGTTTAAAAGAGAGATATAGTTTCAAACTATATCAAAGCCTAATTATTTACAATTATACAGACAGTTTCTTTTCTGTTAAGATAGTTTCAACAACAAATTTTGGAGGACACATCATGTCAACTACGATCATCGGTTTCCCTCGTTTGGGCGAATTCCGCGAATTAAAATTTACAACTGAAAAATACTTTAGAAAAGAAATCTCAGAAGAAGAACTCTTGGCTGCGGCTAAAGAGTTGCGTGCAAAACACTGGAACATTGTCAAAGAAAAAGGCATCACTGAAATCCCATCAAATGACTTTTCTCACTATGACAACTTCTTAGATGCAGCCTTCCTCTTCAACGTGGTTCCTGCTTCTGTTCAAAACTTAGACTTGTCTGACCTTGAGCGTTACTTTGCTTTGGGTCGTGGTTACCAAGGAGAGAAAGGGGACGTGCGTGCCCTTCCGATGAAGAAATGGTTCAACACCAACTACCACTACATCGTACCTAAATTTGAAAAAGACACTCAAGTAAAATTGGCTGGTCACAAGATCTTTGATGAGTTCCAAGAAGCCAAAGAACTTGGTCTCAACACTCGTCCTGTCCTTGTAGGTCCATTCACTTTCCTTCAATTATCAGACTTTGAAGAAGGCGTGAAAGCAGAAGACTTCGTAGATAGCTTAGTAGCTGCTTACCAAGAAGTTTTTGCAAAATTGGCTGAACTTGGTGCGACTCGCATCCAGTTGGACGAAGCTGCTCTTGTAAAAGATTTGACTGCCGAAGAAAAAGCTCTCTTCTTGAACCTCTACAACAAACTCTTGGCTGACAAAAAAGGTCTTGAAGTATTGCTTCAAACTTACTTTGGTGATGTTCGTGACGTTTACGCTGATCTTGTGAACTTGCCAGTAGATGCCATTGGTCTTGACTTCGTTGAAGGTAAGAAAACTCTTGACCTTGTGAAAGGTGGTTTCCCAGCTGACAAGACTCTTTATGCGGGTATTGTCAATGGTAAGAACATCTGGCGCAATAATTACGAAAAGAGCTTGGCTGTTCTTGAGCAAATCCCAGCTGAAAACATTGTCTTGACAAGCTCATGCTCACTTCTTCATGTGCCATTTACAACTGCTAACGAAGAGTTTGAACCAGCTATCTTGAACCACTTTGCTTTTGCAGTTGAAAAATTGGAAGAACTTCGTGACTTGGATGCTATCCGCAATGGTCAAGGTGCAGAAGCACTTGCAGCTAACAAAGAACTCTTTGCGACTGAACGTGTTGGTGAAAATGCAGAACTTCGTGCGCGTATCGCTGGCTTGACAGATGCAGACTACACTCGTTTACCAGCCTTTGCAGAACGTGAAGCCATCCAAGAAGAAGCCTTTAAACTTCCAGCTCTTCCAACAACAACTATCGGTTCATTCCCTCAAACTAAGGAAGTTCGTGCCAAACGTTTGGCCTTCCGTAAGGGTGAATTGTCACAAGAAGAGTACGACGCTTTCCTTGCTGAAACCATCGACGAATGGATCAAATGGCAAGAAGAAGTTGGATTTGACGTGCTTGTACACGGTGAGTTCGAGCGTAACGACATGGTTGAGTACTTCGGTCAAAACTTGTCAGGTTACCTCTTCTCTAAGAATGGTTGGGTACAATCTTACGGTATGCGTGGGGTGAAACCACCAATCATCTGGGGTGATGTCACTCGTCTCAACCCAATCACTGTCAAATGGTCTAGCTACGCACAAAGCCGTACTGACAAGCCTGTCAAAGGTATGTTGACAGGACCTGTTACCATCCTTAACTGGTCATTCCCACGTGAAGACATCTCTATCAAGGACTCAACTCTTCAAATCGCTCTTGCCATCAAGGATGAAGTTCTTGACCTTGAAGCTGCAGGTGTGAAGATCATCCAAATCGACGAGGCTGCTCTCCGTGAGAAATTGCCACTCCGTCGTAGCGACTGGTATGAAGACTACCTTGACTGGGCTATTCCAGCCTTCCGCTTGGTACACTCTACAGTAGCGCCAGACACTCAAATCCACACTCACATGTGTTACTCAGAATTTACAGATATCATCCCAGCTATCGACAACATGGATGCGGACGTTATTTCCTTTGAAGCAAGCCGTTCAAACCTTGAAATCTTGGATGAACTCAAAGCGAAAAACTTCCAAACAGAAGTGGGACCTGGGGTTTACGATATCCACTCTCCTCGTGTGCCAAACGAAGGCGAAATCGACCACACTATCGAAGCTATCCTTGCCAAAGTTCCAAGCAAGAAAGTTTGGATCAACCCTGACTGTGGTTTGAAAACACGTGGTATTCCAGAAACAAAAGAAAGCTTGATCCGCCTTGTCGAAGCAGCTAAAGCTGCGCGTGAGAAATTGTAAGATAGGATTTCTCTCTTGACACTGACTGTTCAAGGAACTGCTTGGCCCTAGCTGGCTCAGCAATAATGAAATCAAAAAGAAAAGGATAATGACTATGTCACGCCAAACGCCGTCACTTTCATTTGAAGTGTTCCCTCCAAACCCAGCAGTGGGTAATGATAAAATTATTTCAGCCTTGCAGGATATGCGGGAGCTGACACCACACTTTATCAGTGTGACTGCTAGCAATAATAAATTTAATATCAAGGAAACAACGGTTCGTTTGGCTGACTTTATCCAGAATGACTTGGCGATTCCAACCATTGCTCACCTACCAGCTATCTATCTGACTAAGGAGAAGGTTGCAGAGACACTTGCGGACTTGGACAAGGTTGGTGTGCGAAAAATCTTGGCTCTACGTGGGGACATCATTCCTGATGTGGAACCGCAAAAGGATTTCCGCTACGCAACGGATTTGATCGAGTTCATCAAGGAACAAGCCCCTCACTTTGATATTGTTGGCGCTTGCTACCCAGAGGGGCACCCTGACTCGCCAAACCAAATCTCAGATATTCAAAATCTCAAGAAGAAAGTAGATGCAGGCTGTTCAAGTCTCGTAACTCAACTTTTCTTTGACAATGAGCGTTTCTATGATTTTCAAGATAAGTGTACCTTGGCAGGGATTGATGTTCCCATTCATGCGGGAATCATGCCTATTCTTAACCGTAACCAAGCGCTTCGTCTCTTGAAAACGTGTGAGAATATCCACCTTCCACGTAAATTTAAAGCCATCTTAGACAAGTATGAGCATGACCCTGAGTCGCTCAGAGCAGCAGGACTTGCCTACGCAGTGGATCAAATCGTGGACTTGGTCACTCAGGATGTCGCAGGTGTGCATTTGTACACCATGAACAATGCTGAAACAGCGAAATACATCCACCAAGCAACCCATGCCTTGTTTAATCATCAGTCTTTAGGGTAATAAAAAGCAAACCATTCTTCTCAAGCGAGGGGGATGGTTCCTTTTTAATAGAAAAGCCCGCACTTTTTAAGAAAAATATGATAAAATAGACTCTGTACGTACTTGATACAAAGATGAGGGTATAAAAAGATTTTTAGCAATTTAAATCTAACAAAAATAGACAGATGCTAGAGAATATTATTCTTGGATATTTCAAAGTATCTAGATAGTTGAACACGGGCTAAATCCCTAGTGAAAAAGATAGATTTCTCAGTGTGCATCGCACACTGCATCAATCTATGCTATCATGAGTAATTGAACCCGACCGAAAAGCTGTGTAAAAAAGATAAACTGTCTTGTCTTCATCGAAGACTTCGTCAGCTTCCTATTTTTACTTTGCTTTTGACGTCCTTAGTATCTTGATCTTTGTAGGCAAGGCGTATAATTTCATCAATCCAAAGGGGATTAAAATGACAAAACAAGTGTTTCAAACGACTTTTGCGGGTCGTGAGTTAATCGTAGAGATTGGTCAGGTTGCTAAGCAAGCAAATGGCTCTGTTGTCGTGCGTTACGGTGAGTCAACTGTCTTGACTGCGGCCGTTATGTCTAAGAAAATGGCAACTGGGGATTTCTTCCCACTCCAAGTCAACTATGAAGAAAAAATGTATGCGGCTGGGAAGTTTCCTGGTGGCTTTATGAAACGTGAAGGACGTCCATCAACAGATGCGACTTTGACAGCGCGTTTGATTGACCGTCCAATCCGTCCTATGTTTGCGGAAGGTTTCCGTAACGAAGTGCAAGTAATCAACACAGTGCTCTCTTATGATGAAAATGCCTCTGCTCCAATGGCGGCTATGTTTGGCTCATCTTTAGCGCTTTCTATCTCAGACATTCCATTTGACGGACCAATCGCTGGGGTACAAGTGGGCTATGTAGACGGTGAAATCATCATCAACCCTACTCAAGAACAGGCAGAGCAATCGCTTCTTGAATTGACAGTAGCTGGGACCAAACACGCTATCAACATGGTTGAGTCTGGTGCCAAAGAATTGTCAGAAGAAATCATGTTGGAAGCCCTTCTCAAAGGGCACGAAGCAGTTAAAGAATTGATTGCCTTCCAAGAAGAAATCGTAGCAGCAGTAGGTAAAGAAAAAGCAGAAGTAGAATTGCTTCATGTAGATGCTGACTTGCAAGCTGAAATCATCGCAGCTTACAACAGTGATCTCCAAAAAGCGGTCCAAGTAGAAGAAAAATTGGCGCGTGAAGCTGCAACTCAAGCAGTTAAAGACCAAGTGACTGCTGTTTACGAAGAAAAATATGCAGACCACGAAGAATGTGACCGCATCATGCGTGATGTGGCTGAAATCTTGGAACAAATGGAACACGCTGAAGTGCGCCGTTTGATTACAGAAGACAAGGTTCGTCCTGACGGTCGTAAGGTCGATGAAATCCGTCCTTTGGATGCGGTTGTTGACTTCCTTCCTCGTGTACATGGTTCTGGCCTTTTCACTCGTGGACAAACTCAAGCTCTTTCAGTTTTGACCTTGGCTCCGATGGGAGAAACTCAAATCATCGATGGTTTGGATCCAGAGTACAAGAAACGCTTTATGCACCACTATAACTTCCCTCAATACTCTGTAGGGGAAACAGGTCGTTATGGTGCGCCTGGTCGTCGTGAAATCGGTCACGGTGCTCTTGGTGAGCGTGCCCTTGCTCAAGTCTTGCCTAGTTTGGAAGAATTTCCATACGCGATTCGCTTGGTAGCAGAGGTCTTGGAATCAAACGGTTCATCTTCTCAAGCCTCTATCTGTGCGGGAACGCTTGCCCTTATGGCTGGTGGTGTGCCAATCAAGGCGCCAGTAGCTGGTATTGCCATGGGTCTCATCTCAGATGGAAATAACTATACAGTATTGACAGATATCCAAGGATTGGAAGACCACTTTGGAGACATGGACTTTAAGGTAGCAGGTACTCGTGACGGGATTACAGCCCTTCAAATGGATATCAAGATCCAAGGAATTACTGCAGAAATCTTGACTGAAGCCCTTGCTCAAGCCAAGAAAGCGCGTTTTGAAATTCTTGATGTGATTGAAGCAACTATTCCAGAAGTTCGTCCAGAATTGGCTCCAACTGCACCGAAAATTGATACCATCAAGATTGATGTGGACAAGATTAAGATTGTCATCGGTAAAGGTGGAGAAACCATTGACAAGATCATCGCTGAAACAGGTGTTAAGATTGATATCGACGAAGAAGGAAATGTGTCTATCTACTCTAGCGACCAAGATGCCATTAACCGTACCAAAGAAATCATTGCTGGTTTGGTTCGTGAAGCCAAAGTGGATGAAGTTTACCATGCTAAGGTTGTTCGTATCGAGAAATTCGGTGCCTTTGTTAACCTCTTTGATAAGACAGATGCACTTGTGCACATTTCTGAAATGGCTTGGACTCGTACTAACCGTGTAGAAGACTTGGTAGCTATCGGTGATGAAGTCGATGTTAAGGTTATCAAGATTGATGAAAAAGGCCGTATCGATGCCTCTATGAAAGCTCTTCTTCCTCGTCCTCCAAAACCTGAGCATGATGAAAAAGGCGAAAAGTCTGAGCGACCTCACCGTCCACGTCATCACAAGGACCACAAACCTAAGAAAGAATTCACAGATACGCCAAAAGATTCAGAATAAGAAAAGGAGAAATGTATGGGATGGTGGCGCGAAACCATTGATATTGTAAAAGAAAATGATCCAGCGGCACGCAACAGTTTGGAAGTTTTGCTGACTTATCCAGGTGTCAAGGCCTTAGCTGCCCACCGTCTCTCGCATTTTCTCTGGAAGCACGGCTTTAAACTCCTGGCTCGGATGCATAGTCAGTTTTGGCGCTTTTGGACCCAGATTGAGATTCATCCGGGTGCTCAGATAGAATCAGGTGTCTTTATCGACCATGGTTCTGGCTTGGTGATTGGAGAGACGGCGATTGTTGAAAAAGGCGTTCTTCTCTATCACGGAGTGACTCTTGGTGGGACTGGTAAGGATGTTGGCAAACGCCATCCGACTGTGCGTAAAGGAGCTCTCATATCAGCCCATGCCCAAGTCATCGGACCGGTAGAAATCGGTGAAAATGCCAAAGTCGGTGCTGCTGCAGTAGTCGTGGCAGACGTACCTAGTGATGTGACAGTTGTCGGTATTCCAGCTAAGATTGTTCGCGTTCATGGACAGAAGGATGAACCAACGATCCATGAAGTTGAAGAAAAACGAGAGTACTACGTCAATAAACTAGAGCAGGCTAAAGAAGCCAGTCACAGATCGTCGGGGTTGTAGAGGATACCTATATGATTCAAGCAAGAAACAAGTTGAGCCAAGAAGAGTTATTTGAAGCGAAAAAACTAATTGACTGTTGCCAAGCCTATGATGGAACTTATCGTGATCCCTATCTTTCTAACATGCTTAATTTTGACCCAAACATGCCCGCCTTTTTCCTTTATTATGAAAAAGGCGAACTTGTTGGTCTCTTAACTGTCTATGCCGATGACCAAGATGTGGAAGTGACGATACTGGTTCATCCAAATCATCGCCGTCAGGGAATTGCGCGTGCTTTGTTTACGAGTTTTGAGAAAGAAACGGCTTCTTTCCCTATTCATTCAGTTACTTTTCAGACAGAACGTGTTTTTCTAGAACGTCATCCTGATTTTGTCAATAACTGGGGACTGGTCGAGGATAAAGAGACGGAAACCTGGTTAGGTAAGGATAGAAGACCTTATCAGTTAGTAACTGTTTCTAATCTTGAAGTTTTGTTAGCAGATAGTTCGTATCAGGAGCAAATTAGCCAGTTAAAATTTCAGGCATTTTCAGAGGAGCATGAATTGAGAGAAGTTGTGGATAGATATGTCGCCGAAGCTCTGAAGGATCCAGAAAGTCGTCTATATATTTTATTAAAGGACGGTCAGGTTATTGGGACTTGTACGGTAGATTTATCGACTAATACGAATTACCTCTACGGTTTAGCAATATCAGAACTTGAATGTGGCAAAGGCTACGGAAGCTATTTAGCAAAATCCCTAGTCAACCAACTGATTGAGCAAAATGATAAGGAATTTCAGATTGCAGTAGAAGACAGCAACGTAGGTGCCAAGAGCTTGTATGAAAAAATCGGCTTTGTCAAACAGACACAGGTAGTTTATCTGAATGAGAAGGAGTAGAAAAATGCTATTAGAAGAATTCGAAAATGTACCTGCTGTTATCGAACCAACTGATCGAAGTATTCGTGATGGTGGAGAAATCTGTGACACGATTATTTTATCTTTTAATGGAGAAATCGTTGAACGAGTAAAGCAGTTTGAAGATGTTTATGAAGGTGGCTATTTAACCAATCTAAATGGTAGATTTCCATGGTATATCTATGAAAAAGATGGGAGTAAGGTAGCAGTTGCTATAGCTACGATTGGAGCCCCGGTGATTGTCGGACTCTTAGAAGAACTCAAAGCAAGAGGATTTAAGAACTTTATTGTTTTGGGTTCTTGCGGAGTTCTAGATCAGTCTATTCAGGCAGATAAAATTATCCTGCCAGCGACTGCTTTGCGAGATGAAGGCACTAGCTACCACTATGCCCCACTGGGTGATGAAGTCGCTTATGACGAGTCTCTGTTAGTTAAGCTTGAAGCTATCTTTGACAAGTACGATATTGAGCATATCCGCACCAAGTCCTGGACCACAGATGCTTTCTATCGAGAAACGCCTGATAAGGTCAAGCGTCGCTTGGCTGCTGGAGCCAAAGTGGTGGACATGGAAGCTTCAGCTATCATGGCTTGGAGTCAATTCCGCAAGAGCAAGGTCTATCAATTCTTCTACACAGCTGACTATGTGGATCATCATAACCGAACCTGGGATGCCCGCCATGAAGAGCGGACAGCTGATGCCATGACTTTTTTCACTATCGCTTTGACAATAGCAAAGGAACTAGAAAGGTAACTACAAGAATGGCAGTATATTTTTACGGCTGTATCACCATGGATGGCTACTTGGCAGACAGCCAGCACAGGATAGACTGGCTGCATCAGCTTGGTTCTGTAGAGGATACAGGCTATGATGACTTTTACAGGCAAATGGATATCACCATCATGGGCAAGCGGACCTTTGAGGAAATTCAGGATTTGCAAGATGTAGAAAGTTTTTATCAAGCTACGGAAAACTATGTCTTTACGCATGATAGACACCTGCCTGTCAGCAATTACCAGCCAGTAGCTGGGGATGTGGTGGATTTTGTTCACCAGATTGACAAAGGCAAAAATGTCTTTGTGATTGGTGGTAATTCCTTGGTAGGACCGCTCTTGGATGCGGATCTTTTCGACCACCTCATTATTCAGATAGCGCCCCTTATCCTAGGAAAGGGGGTTCCCCTCTTTACCCAAGAGGAAGGGCAGCGCTTTTACCAACTGGATAGCCTCAGACAATTTGGCCCTTTTGCAGAGCTGGTTTTCAGCCGAAAAAGTCAAAAATAGAGAAGGGAGTGGACCGCATGATTAAAATTTACGACACCATGTCTCGTGATTTGCGAGAATTTGTCCCAATCGAAGAAGGAAAGGTTCGCATGTATGTCTGTGGGCCAACGGTATACAACTATATCCACGTTGGGAATGCCCGTTCGACGGTGGCTTTTGATACCATTCGTCGTTATTTCGAATACCGTGGCTACGAAGTTGCCTATATTTCCAATTTTACAGACGTAGATGATAAGATTATCAACCGTGCCAAGGAAGAAGGCATCACGCCTCAAGAGGTTGCGGACAAGTACATCGCTGCCTTTCGTGAGGATGTGACGGCCTTGGGTGTGAAACCTGCGACTCGCCATCCGCGTGTAGTGGAGTTTATGGATGACATCATTCGTTTTGTCGCTGACTTGATTGAAAAAGGTTATGCTTACGAGAGTCAAGGGGATGTCTATTTCCGTGTAGAAAAATCCCATAACTATGCTAAGTTGGCTAATAAAACCTTGGAAGATTTGGAGCTGGGTGCTTCAGGTCGTACCGATGAAGAAACAGCTCGCAAGGAAAATCCTGTAGACTTTGCTCTATGGAAAACAGCTAAAACAGGTGAGATTTCTTGGGACAGTCCTTGGGGAGCAGGCCGTCCGGGCTGGCATATCGAGTGTTCGGTCATGTCAACAGAGATTTTGGGCGATACCATTGATATCCACGGTGGTGGAGCTGATCTGGAGTTTCCGCATCACACCAATGAAATTGCCCAGTCAGAAGCAAAAACAGGCAAGACTTTCGCCAACTACTGGATGCACAATGGCTTTGTCAATATCGACAATGTTAAGATGTCTAAATCCTTGGGGAATTTCATCACAGTCCATGATGCCCTCAAAACCATTGATGGCCAAGTGCTACGTTTCTTCTTTGCGACTCAACACTACCGTAAACCAATCAACTTTACCGAAAAAGCAGTGCATGACGCCGAGACTAATCTCAAGTATCTAAAGAACACCTACGAGCAACCATTTTCTGGAACTGTAGATACTCAAGAGTTACAGGACTTTAAAGATAAGTTTGTAGCCACTATGGATGAGGATTTCAACTCCGCAAACGGTATCACAGTTGTCTTTGAAATGGCCAAGTGGATCAACTCAGGCAACTATGATGCAAATGTTAAGCAAGCTCTTGCGGCTATGTTAGAGGTCTTTGGGATTGTCTTTGTTGAGGAAGTTTTGGATGCAGACATTGAAGCCTTGATTCAAAAACGTCAAGAAGCGCGTGCGAATCGTGACTTTGCGACAGCGGACCAAATCCGTGACCAATTGGCGGCTCAAGGAATTAAGCTCCTTGACACCAAGGATGGAGTGAGGTGGACTCGTGATTGATGTCAATCTTATTAATGGGATTGCGCTAGCTTTTGAGGGAGATGCGGTTTATTCCATGTATATTCGTCGCCACCTCATCCTCAAAGGCATGACCAAGCCCAATAAACTCCACCAAGAGGCGACTAAGTATGTATCTGCCAAGGCTCAAGCTCACTTGATTGCCCTCATGTTGGAAGAGCAAGTCCTGACGGAAAAAGAAGAAGAAATCTACAAACGTGGCCGCAATACCAATAGCCACACAAAGGCTAAAAATGCAGATGTGGTGACTTACCGCATGTCTACAGGTTTTGAAGCAGTGATGGGCTATCTCCATCTGACTGAAAATGTGGAGCGTCTAGAGACCCTAATTTCTTGGTGCATCCAAAAAGTGGAGGGCTAGAATATGATTGCAAAGGAATTACAAGACTGGTTTCCTGAAGCTCAGATTTCAGATCAGCCAGTAGAGAAACCAGGCTATCTTACTCTCCCTTTAGCTTCTCAGCAGTGGATTTTACTGGAGGAAGCTGGGCTCAGCGAGCGTGAAAAGCAGCTGGTTGCCCTTTTGACCCAGCAGGAGCAGGCTCGTTCACTTAATCCTTGGTTTTCTTATCTGATAGAGGGTAAGGGGCAGGCACCGCAAACTTTTAAAAAAATTCAGCTGGTTTATTGCCATCTTTCCTATTTCCAACAGGAAAATCTATCCTCTTGGCTAGATATGATGCAAACTCTTTTTCCCAACTGCCAAACAGTGCTACAGGTCGGTGCTCAGGATTATGTATTTGTTCTTCAACAAGATAAGTACAACTCTGTCCGCTCGATTTTATCCGATATGATTGAAGCGGTTGAGTATGACTTTGGACTTCGTCTGTCTATCATGTTAGGCCAGGTGTGGTCTCAGACAGGTCCTCAAGCCCTATCAGACTTAATCAAAGCAGAGCGGGACTTGTTTAAGGCTTGGTGGCGTCAGGGTCACCAAGGTGTTCATACCTTTTCACAGCTCTATCTTTGGAGTATGGGAAAAAGACTTGTGGACCTGAGAGTCATTAAAGAATGCTTGCATCAGATGATTTTGGATCAGGATCAGATTCAGGAAATCATTCTCTCCCTTTGGGAAAATAGTGCCGTTCTCACTAAAACAGCCCAGCAACTCTATCTGCACCGCAACTCTCTCCAATACAAGATTGACAAATGGGAAGAATTGACAGGACTTCAGTTGAAGGAGTTGACGGATCTCACCCTTTGTTATCAGTTGATTTTACCAGATTTTCTTTAAAGTTTTGTGCAAGTTGCACAGAACTTTTTAATTTTTTTGGTCACCTTGCCATAGAAATGTAAAGCGTTTTCATCTATAATGAAACTATCAAAATACAAAAGGAGTTCACCTCGATGGTAGAATTAAATCTTAAAAATATTTACAAAAAATATCCAAACAGCGAACACTACTCAGTTGAAGACTTTAACTTGGATATCAAAGACAAGGAATTTATCGTTTTCGTAGGTCCTTCAGGGTGTGGTAAATCAACAACTCTTCGTATGATTGCTGGTCTTGAAGATATCACAGAAGGTACTGCATCTATCGATGGCGTGGTTGTCAACGACGTAGCTCCAAAAGACCGTGACATCGCCATGGTATTCCAAAACTACGCTCTTTACCCACACATGACTGTATATGACAACATGGCTTTCGGTTTGAAATTGCGTAAATACAGCAAGGAAGATATCGACAAACGTGTGCAAGAAGCAGCAGCAATCCTTGGTTTGAAAGAATTTTTGGATCGTAAACCTGCTGACCTTTCAGGTGGTCAACGTCAACGTGTTGCCATGGGTCGTGCAATCGTCCGTGATGCAAAAGTATTCTTGATGGACGAACCTTTGTCAAACTTGGATGCCAAACTTCGTGTATCGATGCGTGCTGAAATTGCGAAAATCCACCGTCGTATCGGAGCTACAACTATTTACGTAACTCACGACCAAACAGAAGCGATGACACTTGCAGATCGTATCGTTATCATGTCAGCAACTAAGAACCCTGCTGGTACAGGTACTATCGGACGTGTTGAACAAATCGGTACCCCTCAAGAAGTTTACAAAAACCCAGTTAACAAGTTCGTTGCAGGATTCATCGGAAGCCCAGCTATGAACTTTATCAATGTGAAATTGGTTGGTAGCGAAATTGTTTCTGACGGTTTCCGCTTGAAAGTGCCAGAAGGTGCTTTGAAAGTTCTTCGTGACAAAGGCTACGAAGGAAAAGAGTTGATCTTCGGTATCCGTCCAGAAGATGTGAATGCAGAACCTGCTTTCCTTGAAACATTCCCAGAATCAGTTGTCAAAGCTACTATTTCCGTATCAGAATTGCTTGGTTCAGAATCTCACCTTTACTGCCAAGTTGGTAAAGATGAATTTGTTGCGAAAGTGGATGCTCGTGACTACTTGCAAACAGGTGCAACAGTTGAACTCGGATTTGACTTGAACAAAGCACACTTCTTCGACGTAGAAACTGAAAAAACAGTTTACTAAGATAAATAAAATAACAAAGCACTGTAGAGTCTCTCTTGCAGTGTTTTTCTTTTAATTGCTTAGGCTAGGCATGAAAACAGGCTTTTCTAGTTTTAATATTCTTAAAAAAGTGATAAAATGGTAGGAAGAATTGGAGAGAATAAATGCCGAAAGAAGTGAATTTGACGGGCGATGAGGTTGTCGCTTTAACGAGAGAGTATTTAACAAAGGAAGACGTTGCTTTTGTACAAAAAGCATTGATTTACGCAGTTGATTGTCACAGTGGGCAGTTTCGCAAATCAGGTGAGCCCTATATTATCCATCCCATTCAGGTAGCAGGAATTCTAGCTAAGCTCAAGCTGGATGCCGTAACAGTTGCCTGTGGTTTTTTGCATGACGTGGTTGAGGACACAGAGGCGACATTGGATGATTTAGAGCAAGAGTTTGGTCATGATGTTCGCATTATTGTTGATGGAGTGACTAAGCTTGGTAAGGTTGAGTACAAATCGATTGAAGAGCAATTAGCGGAAAATCACCGCAAGATGCTCATGGCCATGTCTGAGGATATCCGCGTTATCTTGGTCAAACTTTCTGACCGCTTGCATAATATGAGAACGCTTAACCACCTACGAAAGGACAAACAGGAACGCATTTCCAGAGAAACCATGGAAATCTATGCACCACTTGCTCATCGTCTGGGAATTTCCAGCGTCAAGTGGGAGTTGGAAGACTTGTCCTTCCGATATCTCAATCCAACTGAGTTTTACAAGATCACTCATATGATGAAGGAAAAACGCAGAGAGCGTGAGGCTTTGGTCGATGAAGTCGTGACAAAGTTAGAGGACTACACTTCCGAACGCAATCTAAAAGGGAAAATCTATGGCCGTCCCAAGCATATCTACTCTATCTATCGCAAGATGCAGGATAAGAAGAAACGCTTTGAGGAGATTTATGACCTGATTGCCATTCGCTGTATCTTAGATACCCAGAGTGATGTTTACGCCATGTTGGGTTATGTGCATGAGCTGTGGAAACCCATGCCAGGTCGCTTCAAAGACTATATCGCTAACCGCAAGGCCAACGGTTACCAGTCTATCCATACGACCGTCTATGGACCAAAAGGGCCGATTGAATTCCAGATTCGTACCAAAGAAATGCACGAAGTTGCTGAGTACGGGGTTGCGGCTCACTGGGCTTATAAGAAAGGAATCAAAGGTCAGGTCAACAGCAAAGAGTCTGCGATTGGTATGAACTGGATCAAGGAAATGATGGAATTACAAGACCAGGCTGACGATGCCAAGGAATTTGTCGAGTCTGTTAAGGAAGAGTATCTGGCGGAGGAGATTTACGTCTTTACTCCAGATGGTGCAGTTCGCTCCCTTCCAAAAGATTCAGGCCCGATTGATTTTGCCTATGAAATCCATACCAAAGTCGGTGAAAAAGCAACTGGTGCTAAGGTCAATGGCCGTATGGTTCCTCTGACAACCAAGCTCAAAACTGGGGATCAGGTCGAAATTGTAACCAACCCCAATTCTTTTGGCCCGAGTCGTGATTGGCTCAACATGGTTAAGACCAGCAAGGCACGTAACAAGATTCGTCAGTTCTTTAAAAACCAAGACAAGGAATTGTCTGTTAATAAGGGACGCGAACTGCTGATTAATCAGCTCCAAGAAAATGGCTATGTGGCCAATAAATTCATGGACAAGCGTCACATGGACCAAGTCCTTCAAAAGACCAGCTACAAGACAGAAGACTCCCTCTTTGCTGCTATCGGTTTTGGAGAAATCAGTGCTATTACCGTCTTTAACCGTCTGACTGAAAAGGAACGCCGTGAGGAGGAACGTGCCAAAGCTAGGGCTGAGGCTGATGAATTAGTTAAGGGTGGCGAGGTTAAGGTTGAGAATAAGGAGAAGCTCAAGGTCAAGCATGAGGGCGGTGTGGTAATCGAAGGCGCCTCAGGTCTCTTGGTTCGGATTGCCAAGTGTTGCAATCCAGTGCCGGGTGACAACATTGTTGGCTACATCACCAAGGGGCGTGGTGTGGCCATTCACCGTGTGGACTGTATGAACCTTCGCGCCCAAGAAAACTACGAGCAACGTCTCCTTGATGTGGAATGGGAAGATCAATTCTCAAGCAAGGAATATATTGCCCACATCGATATCTACGGCCTCAACCGTACAGGTCTCTTAAATGATGTTTTACAAGTTCTTTCCAACACGACCAAGAATATCTCAACCGTTAATGCCCAACCAACTAAGGATATGAAATTTGCCAATATCCATGTCTCCTTTGGCATCTCAAACCTCTCAACTCTAACGACAGTAGTTGATAAGATTAAAAGTGTGCCAGAAGTCTACTCTGTCAAACGAACCAATGGCTAAGATCTAGAAAGGATTTTTATGAAAATCGTAGTTCAACGAGTTAAGAAAGCTCAAGTGAGCATTGAAAGTCAGGTTCAGGGGCAGATAGATCAAGGTTTACTGTTATTAGTCGGTGTTGGGCCAGATGACCAAGAGGAAGATCTGGACTATGCTGTAAGAAAGCTTGTCAATATGCGGATTTTTTCAGATGCAGAAGGCAAGATGAATCTGTCTGTTAAGGATATTGAGGGCGCAATTCTTTCTATTTCTCAGTTTACCCTCTTTGCAGATACTAAGAAGGGGAATCGTCCAGCCTTTACAGGTGCAGCTAAGCCGGATATGGCAGCTGCCTTCTATGAGGCTTTCAACCAAAAGCTAGCTCAGGAAGTGCCTGTTCAGACAGGCATCTTTGGAGCGGATATGCAGGTGGAGCTGGTAAATGATGGGCCAGTTACCATTATCCTTGATACTAAAAATAGATAAGAAAACCAAGCCAGTCGGCTTGGTTTTTGTTTATAGACACTTCCAGAAAGAGATATGTTTGTCGTAAAAGTCTGGATAGTTTTCTCTTATGTGGCTAGCCATTATATAATAAAAAGTAGAATGACAAGAAGTAACGATTGGCATAAGAGAGGAAAATCGCTGAGAACTAGTGAAGGCTAAAAGGACAAATAATAGAAAGTCAATGGTGAGAACCCCTAAATAGTAGAAGCGAATCTTTTTACTAATCTGAGGATAAATCTCAGCGAATTGATTTTTGAGTCGGTTGACCAAGCGAAATAGCAGTAATCCCTGAGCAAGGATGAAAATAAAGCCAGAGAGTAGCATCCACTCTACAGAGGGATCGGTTTTGGAGATAAAAATTGCTAGTAGTAGCAAATCACTGAGTGCAATGGTTGCAAAATGGATTCTAAAGAGCTTTTTCATAAGATGACCTCCCTCTTTTCTCTAACTTCATTCTACACCAAAAGAATGGGACTTACAACTAAAATAATAAAAAATCCCTGAAAGAAGTTTCTTTCAGGAATAAGGGGTTAGTTGATTTTTTCGACATAGAGTTGTTTGGCGATATCGATACCAACTTGGAGGTCTTCATCCTTGTTGACCAGTGTAAAAGTATTGGAAAAATTATCAAACTGCTTAACTTGGAGTTGGTCACCAATATGAATCTCATGCTTTTCTAAGTATTTGAGTAGATCAAAGCTATCATGAACCCGAGTCAGGAGATAGGTTCCAGCCTCTTTGGTATCTGCTAGAGGTAGGTTGTTGATCTCAACCAAGAGTTCTCCTTTAACAGGAATAGTTCCACCGTGGGGACAGGTTTGAGGGAAGCCAAGCAGTTTATCCAATCTCTCCACAAAGAGGTCAGAGACAGTGTGTTCTAGAACCTCAGCTTCCTCATGGATTTGATCGCTGGTATAGTCGAGATGGTGAACTAGAAAGACTTCAATCAACCGATGCTTGCGATAGAGCTCAGAGACCAGTTCGAGGCCGATATCTGTCAATAGATAGCCGTTCTCCTTGTCCTTGAGAATGAGATTTTCACTTTTCATGCGTTTGATCATCTCTGTTACGGCAGGTGGAGAGACCTGCATACGGGCAGCAATTTCTTTATTGGTGATTTTTTGCATTTCCGTACCGATTTCATAAATACATTTTAGGTAGTCTTCTTTATTTGGCGTCATTCGTTCCCTCTTGTCTTTTCTCTCCATCTAGTATATCAAAAAAAGCTAGATTTCTCTAGCCTTCTGCCGTAATGGCCTTGATTTTAGTCCAGTTCTTTCACTGCAGCAATAGCAGCTTCAAAGTCTGGTTCCGTGTTAATGTTGTCAACGTATTCCACATAACGGATGACATTGTCAGCATCGAGAATAAAGACGGCACGCGCAAGGAGATGCCATTCGTTGATCAAGAGGGCATAATCGCGCCCGAAAGAATGGTCAAAGTAGTCTGAAAGCATGATGGCATTGTCAAGGCCTTCAGCCCCGCACCAGCGTCCTTGGGCAAATGGTAGGTCCATAGAAACGGTAAGAACGACGGTATTATCAA
The DNA here is from genome assembly GCF_019929365.1 of Streptococcus oralis. Taxonomy (GTDB): domain Bacteria; phylum Bacillota; class Bacilli; order Lactobacillales; family Streptococcaceae; genus Streptococcus; species Streptococcus oralis_BT. The sequence goes on from NZ_JAHZPH010000002.1 coordinate 128,607, forward strand.
GGTTGGCAAGTTCTTGGTTGAATCGACGTGTTTGCGTTGAGCAGATACCAGTATCGATAGAAGGGACAACACTCAAGACTTTTTTCTTTCCATCAAAGTCAGCTAGTGTTTTTTTAGAGAGATCGGTTGTCGTGAGAGAAAAGTCAAGTGCCTTGTCTCCGACTTGCAGTTGTTTACCTGTAAAGGTTACAGGATTTCCGAGAAAAGTGGTCATGAAACTACTCCATTCTTTTTTCTTTTATTTTACCGAGAATTGTCAGATTTTTCCAATGATTTGACTGGAAATTAAAAGATAAAAAAACGCCTGTTCATGTGAGAACGACGTTTTTTAATGAATTATTTTGACAAACCTTCAGCAATCTTGTCAAGGTTGTATTTCATCATGTTGTAGTAGCTGTCACCTTCTTTACCTTCTTCAGCGATTGAGTCAGTAAAGATTTGTGCGTAGATTGGGATATTTGTGTCTTGTGAAACAGTCTTCATTGGACGGTCATCGACACTTGATTCAACAAAGAGTGATGGAACTTTTGTTTGGCGAAGCTTTTCAACCAAGGTCTTGATTTGTTCAGGTGTTCCTTCTTCTTCTGTGTTGATTTCCCAGATGTAGGCACTTGGGACACCGTAGGCTTTAGAGAAGTATTTGAAGCATCCTTCGCTGGTTACGATGAGTTTCTTCTCAGCAGGGATATTGTTAAATTTCTCTTTGGCTTCCTTGTCCAGTTTATCTAGTTTTTCAGTATAGTCTTTGAGATTTTTTTCGTAGAATTCCTTGTTGCTAGGGTCTTTTGCAATCAGCTGTTTAGCGATATTCTTAGCATAAATTATCCCATTTTCAAGGTTAAGCCAAGCGTGTGGGTCTTCTTTGCCTTTCTCGTTTTGACCTTCAAGGTAGATGATGTCTACGCCTTCACTAACTGAAAAGTAGTCCTTGTTCTCAGTTTTCTTGGCATTTTCGACCAATTTGGTAAACCAAGCATTGCCACCAGTTTCAAGATTGATTCCGTTATAGAAAATCACATCAGCTTGAGAAGTTTTCTTTACGTCTTCAGGAAGTGGTTCGTACTCGTGTGGGTCTTGACCAACAGGAACGATACTGTGAAGATCAATCTTGTCACCAGCGATATTTTTGGTAATATCAGCGATAATTGAGTTTGTAGCAACAACTTTTAGTTTTTGACCAGAAGTAGCATCTTTTTTTCCGCTAGCACATGCTACAAGTGCAATGACGGAAAGAAAGAGTACAAGCAATGTACCTAATTTTTTCATTAGATTCCTCCAGAAAGGGTTTCCCCGTTATTTAATGATTTTTTTGTTTTTCAGTTTCAAGTATCGTTGCTTAGGAGAGATAAAGAAACTGATTAGAAAGAAGCTGGCGGATGTGAGCACGATGCTGGATCCTGCTGCGAGATTGAAGCTATAGCCGATAAAGAGTCCCAAGACAGAAGCGGTTGCCCCTAGGGTTGATGAAAGGAAAATCATGCTCTTTAGGCTATTAGCATAAAGGTAAGCCGTCGCAGCTGGGGTGATCAACATGGCCACGATAAGAATAGTTCCAACACTTTGCATGGCGGTGACTGACACAAGGGTCAAGAGCACCATGAGCAGATAGTGGTAGAAATTAACGGGCATTCCCATGGCTTTAGCCAGGAGCTCGTCAAAGGATGTAATCAATAGTTGTTTAAAGAAAATCCCGATAATCAAAAGAATCAATGCCCCCACACCAATGGTAATCCACATGTCCGTATCTTGGACAGCGAGGATATTCCCAAAAAGGATATGGAAGAGATCTGTCGAACTCTTGGCAACACTAATCAAGATGACACCTAAGGCTAAGAAAGATGAAAAGGTAATACCAATGGCAGTGTCACTCTTGATGATAGAGTTACCCTTGATGTAGGTAATGATGATGGAAGCCATCAAACCAAAGATGATTGCTCCAATAAAGAAATCAATTCCCAGGATAAAGGAAAGGGCTACGCCAGGCAAAACTGCGTGAGAGATGGCATCTCCCATGAGAGACATTCCACGCAGGATGATAAAACATCCCACAGCTCCAGCAACGACTCCAATGACAATAGCTGTGATCAAGGCGTTTTGTAGGAAATGGAAATTTTGCAATCCATTGATAAATTCTGCTATCATAGGTCACCTCCATTGAAAAAGAGTTTGCTACCGTAGGCCTTTTTGAGATTGGCCTCGGTAAAGGTTTCTTCAGTCGAACCAAGGTCAATTAATTCTCGATTGAGAAGTAAAACTTGGTCGAAATAATGGGGGACTTTGCTGAGGTCATGATGAACGATGAGAACTGTTTTACCAGCTTTTTTAAGGTCTCTCAGCGTATTCATGATAATCTCTTCACTAACCGAGTCAATCCCGACAAATGGCTCATCTAGAAAGATGTAGTCAGCTTCCTGCACTAAGCAACGGGCAATCAAAACACGTTGGAATTGTCCTCCTGAGAGCTGGCTGATTTGGCGATCAGCATAGTCTGAAAGTCCAACGATTTCAAGTGCATCTGCCACTTTTTTCCAGTGGCTGGCTTTTAAGGTGTGAAAGAGCGGTATGGATGGATAGAGTCCCAGTGAGACGCATTCCTTGACCTTGATAGGGAAATTGTAGTCGATATGGATTTTTTGCTCGACATAGGCAACTCGATGTAAAGATTTCTTGAATTCTTTGTCATCGAGAAAGGCCTGACCTTCATGTGGGATAATTCCCAACATACTTTTTAATAAAGTTGATTTTCCAGCACCGTTTGGACCAATAATTCCGGTAATAGTTGGTCCTTGGAGCACTAGTGAAATATCCTTTAGTGCCAACGTCTCTTTGTAGGAGACACTGAGGTTTTCGATACGTATCATACAGTTGTTTTCCTCCTGCCTTTTAATATACATTAAAAAAAAAATTAAGTCAAGTTAATTTTTGAAAAATTTAAAATAATAACTGAAAAATGAAGAAAAAGAGAGACCATTTTTAATTGCATTCCCAAGTGTTTTTTGCTAAGCTAAGAATAAGTGAAAAAATGAAAGCGAGAACAAGATGACACGTTATCAAGATGATTTTTATGATGCAATCAATGGCGAATGGGAGAAAACAGCTGTCATTCCAGCTGACAAATCTCGAACTGGTGGTTTTATTGACCTTGACGAGGAAATTGAAGAGTTGATGCTGGCGACTACAGACAAGTGGTTGGCAGGTGAAGAAGTCCCAGAGGATGCCATCCTCGCAAACTTTGTTAAGTACCATCGTATGGTACGTGATTTTGACAAGAGAGAAGCAGATGGGATCAAGCCTGTTTTGCCAATGCTCAAGGAATACCAAGATTTGGAGAGTTTTGCGGATTTTACCAGCAAACTAGCAGCGTTTGAACTAGCTGGTAAGCCAAACTTCCTCCCATTTGGCGTATCACCAGACTTTATGGATGCCAGAACCAATGTTCTCTGGGCCAGTGCACCAGGCACCATCCTACCAGATACGACTTACTACGCTGAAGACCATCCTCAGCGTGAGGAGCTCTTGACTCTTTGGAAGGAAAGTAGCGCAAATCTTCTCAAAGCCTATGATTTTTCAGATGAGGAAATCGCGGACTTACTAGAGAAACGATTGGAATTGGACCGTCGCATTGCGGCTGTGGTGCTTTCTAACGAAGAAAGTTCAGAATATGCCAAACTCTACCACCCATATTCTTATGAAGATTTCAAGAAATTTGCTCCTGCACTCCCTTTGGACGATTTCTTCCAAAAGGTGATTGGACAAACGCCAGACAAGGTTATCGTAGATGAGGAACGTTTCTGGCAAGCAGCAGATCAATTTTATAGTGAAGAAGCGTGGCCTTTGCTTAAGGCAACCTTAATATTAGCTGTGGTCAATCTTTCAACCAGCTATCTCACAGACGAGATTCGTGTCTTGTCAGGTGCCTATGGACGTGCCCTTTCAGGTGTTCCAGAAGCTCAGGACAAGGTCAAGGCAGCTTATCACTTGGCCCAAGGTCCTTTCAAGCAAGCTCTTGGTCTCTGGTATGCGCATGAAAAATTCTCCCCAGAAGCTAAGGCAGACGTAGAGAAAAAAGTAGCGACTATGATTGATGTTTATAAGGAACGCTTGGCCAAGAACGACTGGCTCACGCCTGAAACGCGAGACAAGGCCATTGTCAAACTCAATGTCATCAAGCCTTATATCGGTTATCCAGAGGAATTGCCAGAACGCTACAAGGACAAAGTCGTGGATGAAACTGCCAGTCTCTTTGAGAATGCCCTATCCTTTGCGCGTGTGGAAATCAAGCACAGCTGGAGCAAGTGGAACCAGCCTGTTGATTACAAGGAATGGGGTATGCCAGCTCACATGGTTAATGCCTACTACAATCCTCAGAAGAACTTAATTGTCTTCCCAGCGGCTATTTTACAGGCTCCATTCTATGACTTGCATCAGTCGTCTTCGGCCAACTACGGTGGGATTGGTGCTGTTATTGCCCATGAAATCTCTCATGCCTTTGACACAAATGGCGCTTCCTTTGATGAAAATGGTAGTCTTAAGGATTGGTGGACGGAGAGCGATTATGCAGCCTTTAAAGAAAAAACGCAGAAAGTTATCGACCAATTTGATGGCCAAGAATCTTACGGCGCAACAATCAACGGAAAACTAACCGTATCCGAAAACGTTGCTGACTTGGGTGGAATTGCTGCAGCCCTTGAAGCTGCTAAGAGAGAACCAGACTTCTCAGCCGAAGAATTTTTCCACAACTTTGCTCGTATCTGGCGTATGAAAGGCCGTCCAGAGTTGATGAAACTCATGGCAAGTGTCGACGTGCATGCGCCTGCCAAACTCCGTGTCAATGTTCAAGTGCCAAACTTTGATGACTTCTTTACAACCTATGATGTCAAAGAAGGAGACGGTATGTGGCGTTCACCAGAGGATCGTGTGATTATTTGGTAAGACAAAACCAAGGATAAAATCCTTGGTTTTTTGCTTGCTAGAAAAAGGGATTGAAGGTCTTTTCGTGAGCGATGGTCGTAGCTGGACCATGCCCAGGATAGACATCGTAGTTAGGAAGAGTGAAGAGTTGCGTCTGAATGCTATGGAGAAGTTGCTCCATACTACCTGTAGGGAGGTCAGTCCGTCCGATGGTCTCGCGGAAAAGAGCATCTCCAGTCAAGACTAGATGGGCATCAGGAAAGACGAGTGAAACACCACCGATAGAGTGGCCTGGGGTTGGTAGGGCAGTAAAACGGAATTCCTCAAGCTGGTATTCCTCATGAAAGAGAAAGGTGCGTTCTGCAGGTTTTGCGACCACATCTGCCATATCATCGTGACGAGGGAGACCAGAGAGGTTGTCGACAGGAGTGTAAAGCCAGCTAGCTTCACTCTCTGCTACATAAACTGGAGGATTTCCAAAAGTCTCACGAACCAAGTCCAGACTCATGATGTGGTCGTAGTGGGTGTGGGTCAGCAGAATCGCGCAGACGGGTTTGTTGATTTTTTCGATGGTCTTGCGAATGGCTTCCCAATGGCTACCTGGGTCAACCACAATCAAGTGTTGGTCCCCTTCTAGATAATAAGTGTTTTCATAGGCAACGGGATTCACGGTTTTATGGATTTTCATAGGATTTCCTCTTTTAAAGAATGTGCTGATATCAGTATAACACAGAAGAGAAGTCTTAGGGGATTAGAAAGTCCGTCTTTTTTGATTAATGGGCTGCTATCTTTAGATCCATTTTAAGCCTTCATAATTAAAAGTTTCAAAATGAAACCAGTCACATAAGTAAGAATATCATTCATACCAAATTTTTTAGCTCTTAAATACTGAAACGGGTTAATCATTACTGAGTAGAAAAGAATGTCAAAAAAGGGAAGAGCTGCCCCAAAGGTTAGAATTATCTGTCTAACTTTTTAGGGGGAGTACATCCAAGGCTTTTTATTTATCCTTAGATAGAAAAGGGTTTTATCCTTAATTAATTATCATAAAATTGAGTTTTAAGCTTGCGGTTGGCTAAAATTGTTGGTATAATGAAGGTATAAATTAATTTAAAGGAGATTCACATGGCTTTAATTCAATTAACACCAGAAGATCTACGTACATCTGCTCAAAAATACACTAGTGGTGCCGAAGAAGTAAGACAAGTTCTTTGTACATTAAGCAACGAACAAGAAACTATCAGAAGTAACTGGAAAGGTTCAGCTTTTGATAGCTTTGATCAACAGTTTACAGCATTGTCTCCAAAAATTGATGAGTTTGCGACCTTGCTTGATGAAATCAATGCACAGTTGCTTAAAGTTGCGGACATCGTTGAACAAACTGACCAAGATATTGCAGCACAAATTCGTTAATTTGTTATAAGTGGCTTTAGGAGGGCGAGAGCCTTCCTATTTTTTATGACGGAGAAGATTTAAAGTAATATGAGGAAGAATAGAATTTTTAAATATATAGGAAGTAGTCTGTTGGCATTAGGATTGCTTGCACTAATGGTTTTTTTGAATCTATCTGTTCAAAAAAATACGACTATTCATAATGAGAATAGTGCAGAAACAAATCAACAGACCAAATTAAATGTGGCTATTGTAAATGAAGATAAGCCAGTCTATGTTGATACAAAAGAGTATAATCTGGGTGCTAGTTATGTAAAAAATATCGAGCGTGACAATTCACAAAATTGGTCTGTTGTGCCTCGTGGAGTAGCTGATTCTGGATTAGAAAGTGGGAAATACCAACTCGTTTTAACAATTCCTAGTGATTTTTCTGAAAAAATACTCGATATTAACAGCATCAATGTTGATAAGACAACCATCAATTATAAGGTGAATGCGCAAGGAAATTTGCAATTAGAAAATGATGCAAATAAACTAGCAAAAGATATTGTTGCTGATTTGAATGGTCAGTTAGTCGACATGTATATGGCTAGTATTTTGAACAACCTTTATACAGCACAAAAGAATGTTCAAGCTAGCTCACAGATACAAGCAACCAATATCGGAAACTATCGTACGAACTTATATGGGACAGCTATCAATTCTAAAAATCTTTTCCCAACTCTCTATACTATGTCTAGCTCATCAGTTGACGCCAACAGTGCTTTAAAGACAGGTTTAGAGAGCTACTCACAGATTTTTGATCATTTTGATGTTTCACAGATTGCCTATGGCAAAAATTTTGCTACTCTGCTTCAGAATAGAGTAGATGAGAAGAAGAATTATGCGGATATTATCACCCAGCTTATCTCCCAGAGTCGGGAAGATGTTAAGGGCCAAATTGAAACCTATAAGGAATTAATTAAAGCTCAAGGTAGTCTGACTTCTAATATAGACGGAACACCAGCATCCTCTGATGGTACGTCATCTGAAGTTGTACCTTCCTATAAAACAGTAGCAAAAAGCATCAGCGAAGAGATTGAGAGTTTACAGACCAATCTAACAGATGAAAGAACCAAGTTTGAAAATCATAAAAAGGATATTCGTAACTTTGTCGATGAAAAATTAGCTGCTTATTATGAGACAAGTGAGAAGAATAATATCACTCTCGGTCAATTTTTGGATAAAGCTGCAAATAAGGACCTAGAGAAGGTTGAGGAATCTCTAAAAACGCAGCTGGCTTCTGCAATCTCAGAATTACCCAAAGAAGACTTTAGTGGAAAGGAATTTAGTGGTTTTGGTATGACACCGATCACAATTCCTTCTGTAAACTATACTGAATTAAAAACAATCAAAGAGCCTAGTGACGAAATCAATTCGACTGATTTGAAGAATTTGGAAAATCTGGCAATCACGAGTACGAGTGCTGTTGGACGAACAGGAACAAAGGCTAAGGTGTCATGGAAGGTTGGAACAGGAGTGACAGTTCACTCCGTCTCTTATGATGGTACACCGGTTGCCTTAGGTCAAGAAATTGATTTGAAGACGGGTGGGACTTTCAAAGTAGCCTATAGTGTTGCAGAGGCAGCTCCGACTCCAACTACAAGTTCAACTGGGGCTCCAAGCCCAACTCCAAAAGCGGAGCCAAAGACTGTTGATATTTCCTTGAATGATGTTCAAGCAGTCAGTGCTCCGATAGATGTCTTAGCCGTTCAGCAAGCAGCGGTTTCTTACGGACAAAAGGTTCAGAAAATAGCTTCTGTCTACCAAAAGGTAGAATCACTAAAACAAGCATACGATACCGTCAGAGGGTTAAAAAATAGTGATGTGTCTAAAGCATTGTCAGATATTTGGTTTGAAGCTATTAGTTCAAATCTGAAGAAGTATGAAGACAGCTTAACTGCACCTGCTAGCGATAAAGATACAGATGGTGCTAAAGAGAAAGTAGATAAAGCCTTGTCAGCACTGACTAAACTGAAGCCTGTTCTAGAACAAAATGTGCAGGATGTTTTGGCTACCAACCAAGAATTGAATAAAAAAATCAAGGAACAGTTAGAGTTGTACGAGCAGTTGGAAGATAATCTAAAGGATTTGGTTAAGAAGCAAGGGGGAGGCAATGCTGCTTTTGAAGATACTGATAAACAATTGACTGCCCTAAATTCAGAGTATGCAGCTCTCTTATCAGAAACTACGGGTGTGAAGGCTTCTTCTCAGAGTAATGTCAAAGCTGCAGAGTCTGTAAATGAGACTTTAGGTAATTTCAATCGTGAATTGTTAAACGCTCAAACAAGTACTGAAAAGTTGTCTCAGGATGCAGAATCTTTGATGACGCAGTTTAATGAAGAATTGACTAACAATGGAAACTTTGTAGAATCCTTCGTGAAGGTTCTGAATAATGCCTATGAAAATGGAGTACCAAACGAAGTATTACTGAACTTCTTATCAAATCCTGTTGCTCAAAATTCTACTTCCGTAAAAGCGACTGTCAATGTTTACCGTCCGTTTACATGGATTTTACTATTGGAGATTGTTAGTCTCTTTACGGCTTACCTGTTTGCAACTCAAAATGTTATTCGCAAAGTTAAAGATAAGTTCAAACTAGATAAGCTACATGATACGGATATTATGACAGTTGGGTTACTCTCTATTTTAGCTGTAGTGGTTGGTCTAGTAGTTGGTATTGTATCGAGTGCTCAGCTTCATGTTGGTCGTGAATACCAACCGTCATGGGTCTTGCTGATTGTTTTAGCTGGTTTGGTACTGATTCAAGGACAGTATTTATTGCTCAAACATTTTCGAGTGATTGGAATGGGTCTTGTCTTCTTTATGATGATTAGCTTTGTCTACCTATCAAATGCAATTGGGACAACGGCTAGTCTAACAGGCTTCCCAGCATTTATCAAAAATCTCAATGCTTTATCAATATTAGAAGCTTTACTCTCAGGATATTTTGATGGGCAACCAGCAAACATTTTAGCATTTGTTGCAACGGCGATTGTCGTAGCTGGATTGCTTGTTATGAATATTTTTATCAAAGAAAGAAGCTTTTGGCCTCAAGTATTTCAAACTGAGAAAGAATAGGAAATGAAAAAAATAATTCTTTTACTTCTTACCTTAGTAGCATGTGCAGCAGTCTCAATGGCTGCTGCAGATGATTTGAAGGATAATAGTCTCCAGATTGATGACTCCCGACTTGAGAAGAAAGAGGGATTAAAATTTGGATTACAGTCTGAACAAATCAAGGAGCTTTTTAACGAAGCGACTCAAAAGAAGTTGCAAGATATGCAGCAGTATCAAGAGGAACAGTTGATCACCGAAAGGGGCCAGCTGTTTTCTGCTATACAGGGGTCAGTGAAAAAATCTCCCGAAGAGCAGTTATTTCAGCCAAATTCAAAAAAAATAGCTAAATTTCAAACAAATATAGGCCAGGTAGAAAAAAGTGGATTAAGTGACTTTCTTCCAGAGATATTCTATATAGCATTAATTTTCTTGCTTTTTGGAGCAACGGGAGTGATGACTTATCGAGTAGCGGTAGAGAGTACGGATTGATTTTGATTTGGTGGCTGGTTTTTCCAGCTCGTTAGCGGTGAGGATTTGAAAGTGAGAGATCAGACAGGAGAGAAGTGAGAAATGGAGCAACATATCAATATTACCCTACGCTTAAGCGAAAGGGATGTGGATATTCGGATTCCGCGTCGGATTGAAGTTCGTCGCTTGATTCGAGAAATGGATACGATTTTTAATACGGGTCACAAGCGCAAGAAGTATCAACTACGAGTTGTTAATAAGGGCTTGTTGCTTGACGAGGGTAAGTATCTGTCGGATTATCCAATGACGACAGGAGATTTAGTAGAGATAGAGGAGATATAAGTGACTGAGGAAAAATTTGTATTTGGCGAGCAGCCATTTATCTATGAAAAAACTGACACGACTTGGCAATTGAGCCTCAAACGCTCGGATGTAGCTAGTCAGGATTTGCGGGAGCTCCGGCTTTTGGATTTGCATCATCCGCTCTTTTTGGAACAGACCATGGAGGCAGATGAGGATAGTGTGACGTTTAGGTATCAGCTAGAACCTCATGGCCTTGGTTATGAGGAAGTGAAGAGCCGAACCATTTCAGAGCGAATTCGTTTGGCCCTAAATGTCTTTGGTTTAGAAGCGGCTTTGGCCTTGCCGGTGACTTTTCTTTTGCATCCGATGAATCTTTTTATCACAAAGGATGCCCAGGCAAAGATTGCCTATCGCGGGGTACCCGGTCTCATGACCCCTCAAGCGGTCTCCTCAGAGGACTTTTTACGTCAAGCTAAGTGCTTTGCGGTGACTCTCTTTAGTGATTTGGATTTTATGGATCTCTACAATGGTTCCTTGGAGCTGGAAACTCTCCCAGACTTTCTTACGGACTTGTGTCAGGCTGAGGATATCGCCACTGCAGTAGCTGTACTGGATAAGTACTATGTGGAGAAGGCTGCAAAGGAACAGGCGGATCTCGTCTTGGTACCAAGCAGACGCCATCGAATCTTTAAATTGGCAACGATTTGGCTAACAGCGAGTGTCGTCTTGTTAGTCGTCCCTCTGATCTATCTGATTTTCATCCAAAATCCTTTTAAAGAGAAGTTATTGCAGGCAGATACGGCCTTTATCAAGGTGGATTACAGTGGTGTGATTACAGAGTTAGAAGGGATTTCCCCATCCGGTCTTCCTAATACGCAAAAGTATGAGTTGGCTTACTCTTACATTCAAGGTTTGGAATTTTCTTCAGACCAAAAGAAGGTCATCTTGAATAATGTTACTCTCAAGTCGGATGAACTGTACCTGACCTATTGGATTCAAGTTGGGCGTAATCGTTTTGAGGATGCCCTTGATACCGCGAAGCGGATCAATGACAGCGATTTGATTCTCTATGCTTTGACCCAAGAAATCAAGCAGGTTCGTGAGGATGGTCAGTTGTCAGGGAAGGATCGCGAAAGCAAATTGAATGCTTTGGAAAGCGAGTATAAGAAATACTGGGATAGTCGCAGTGCTCTCTTGACTAGTGAGTCTAGCTCAAGTGCGAACTCTGGTGCTTCCAGTCAAGCAGATAAGCCATCTGAGACCAAGCCATCGTCAGAGAAAAAGCCTAGCGCTTCCTCAAGCAATTAAAGGAGACCAAGGAGAGCATATATGACAAAAGAGATCATTTTCTATAGCCTGGGTCTACGCTATGAAGTCGAGCTAGGAGCTGATAAGACCGTCTTGCTTGGTGCAACCGAAAAGGCGCAGGTCCATCTCCCTCAACAGACTGTTCCCATTCAACTCAAGATTGATGGGGAGGATATTTTTTATCAGTATGGGGAAGAAACGGGCCTTTTGAAGGACGGACTAACTCTGGGGGAAGTCGTCTTTTACCTTCGCGAGGGAGAGACACGGATTTATGATCTATTGGACTTATCCGAGTTTCAGATTGCTTCACAGAAAGATGCACTGATTCGATTAGATGAAACGATTGACCTCCTACTCCAAAAGTCTCAAAATCAATGGAGGTTGACACGGCTAAAGGGCACCTTCTATCGAAACAATCGTTTGGAGGTAGAGGACCAGCAACTGCTTCGCTTTGGAGATGAGCTGAGTATTGGGGGAGTGACGATTAAACTCTATCCGGATGAAGTTTGGGTTCAAGGACCTGCACAGGTTGGAGACCAATTAGCCCTAAGAGAGCCCTCTCGTTATGGCTTTTATGAGGATTATCCAGATTATCACCGTTCACCACGTATCATCTATCGTGGGAGTGAGGATAAAATCTTGATCAATCCTCCAGGACAGGAACCAAGTAAGCCCAGTGATGAACTCTTAAAATTAATCATTCCTCCCCTTATGATGATTGGGGTCACTGTCCTCATTACCCTTGTCCAACCGCGAGGTATCTATATCCTCGCTACGGTCGGGATGTCAGCTGCCAGCTTGATTTTTTCAATCCGTGGTTTTATCAAAAACCGTAAGAAGTATAAGGCGGATAAGAAGGAGCGGGTTGACCTATATCATCTTTATCTGAGAGATAAGGCCATGGAATTGACCCGTCTAGAGCGGGAACAAAAAGAAGGGATGCATTACCACTTTCCGACGGTTCTGGAATTGACGGATTTGGTTGAGAGCTACAACCATCGGATTTACGAAAAGACTCCTTTGCATTTTGACTTCCTATATTATCGCTTGGGGTTAGGAAAACTTCCTACCAGCTATGAGTTGAGTTATGGCCAACAGGAGCGAAGCGGGAAGAAGGATGCATTAGAAGAAGAGGGCTATGCGCTTTATAGCCGTCATAAAAAGATTCCAGATATGCCTATTCCAGCGAATCTCAGCCATGGACCAGTGGGTTATGTCGGTCCTAGAAATCTCGTCTTAGAACAGCTCCAGCTTTTGGTCATGCAGTTAGCGACTTTCCACTCTTATCATGATGTGCAGTTTATTACCATCCTGCCTGAAGAGGAGAGAGACCAATGGTCTTGGATGCGGTGGCTTCCGCATGCCAAGCTGCAAGAGCTGAATGTCCGTGGTTTTGTCTACAACCAACGGACACGGGACCAAGTTTTAAACAGTTTGAACCAAATCTTAAAACTGCGCCGTAGCCAAAAAGAGGAAGCCTCTCATAAGGAGAGCACGCTTTTCCATCCCCATTATGTGGTTTTAGTGACCGATGAAAAACTGATTTTGGACCACGTGATTATGGAGTTCTTTACCGAAGATCCTACAGAATTAGGCTGTTCGCTGGTCTTTGTAGAGGATGTGATGAGTTCCTTGTCTGAGAATATCCAGACAGTGATCAACATCAAGGACCGTAATACAGGTCAACTGGTCATGGAAGAAGGTGTCTTGAAAGAGACGGACTTCCGTTTGGATCATTTCCCAGCAGATTATGACAAGGAGCGGATTGCCCGTACCTTGGCACCCCTCAACCACCTCCAAAACCTCAAGAGTTCGATCCCAGATTCTGTGACCTTTATGGAAATGTATGGGGTAGAGACCTTTGAAGACTTGCAGGTATCGAGTCGTTGGAAAAGGAACGCTCCTTATAAGAGCTTGGCTGTTCCAATCGGTCTACGTGGCAAGGATGACCTGGTTCAGCTCAACTTGCATGAAAAGGCCCATGGTCCACATGGTTTGATCGCAGGTACGACGGGTTCAGGGAAGTCTGAAACCATTCAATCCTATATCCTGTCCCTCGCTGTCAACTTCCACCCTCATGATGTGGCTTTCTTGTTGATTGACTACAAGGGTGGGGGAATGGCCAATCTCTTTAAAAACCTGCCCCACCTCTTGGGAACCATTACCAACTTGGATGGAGCCCAGTCTATGCGGGCTCTGGCTTCGATCAATGCGGAGATCCATCGCCGGGAACGGCTCTTTGGAGAGTTTGAAGTCAACCATATCAATCAATACCAGAAGAAATTTAAAAACGGAGAAGCGACTGAGCCGCTTCCACACCTCTTTCTCATCTCAGATGAGTTCGCAGAGCTCAAGGTCAACCAGCCTGACTTTATCAAGGAGCTGGTGTCTATCGCTCGGGTCGGGCGTTCCCTCGGGGTCCACTTAATCCTAGCTACGCAGAAACCATCGGGTGTGGTGGATGACCAGATCTGGTCCAACTCACGCTTTAAGATTACCCTTAAGGTGGCGGACCGTTCGGACTCTAATGAAATGCTTCATACGCCGGATGCGGCCGAGATTACTCAGACGGGACGCGCTTATCTACAGGTCGGAAATAATGAAGTCTATGAACTCTTCCAATCAGCCTGGTCAGGGGCGGATTATCAGCCGGACAAGGACGATATGGGGATTGAGGATCACACCATCTATCTAATCAATGAATTGGGTCAATATGAAATCTTGAATGAAGACCTATCGGGCTTAGAAGAAGCCGAAGAAATCAAGGAAGTTCCGACAGAGTTGGATGCGATTGTGCAACATATCCAAGTTTTGTGTCAGGAACAAGAGATTCCTCCAGTACCACAGCCATGGTTGCCACCACTTAAAGAGCGCATCGCGCTAGAGGAGCTGGAAGAAGTGCAACCAGCAGTAGCCTGGGCACAAGAGAAACCACTCTCTGTCCTACTTGGAATGGCAGATATCCCGCAGGCTCAGAAGCAGGAAGCCGTCTCTATCGATCTTTCCAAGGATGGTCATATCCTCCTCTACGGAAGTCCGGGTACAGGGAAAACAACCTTCTTGCAAACCGTAGCCATGGACTTGGCTCGTAAGTTCAGTCCTAAGGACCTGACTATGTACTTGATGGACTTTGGTACCAATGGTTTGGCTCCATTGTCTAAGCTTCCACAGGTGGCGGATACCATGCTTTTGGACCAAACGGAGAAGATCTCTAAGTTTGTGCGAATCATGGAAAAAGAACTCAACCGCCGTAAGAAACTGCTTGCGGACTATGGAGTTGGGACCCTAGAACTCTACCGTCAAGCTAGTGGTCAGGAAGAACCGGCTATTGTCATCCTCTTAGATAGCTATGAAGCCTTCAAGGAAGAAGCCTATGAGGCGGAACTCTTCAAGCTCTTGGTGCGCATCTCCCGTGAAGGTCTCAGCATCGGAGTTCACCTCTTGGTGACAGCCGGACGTCAGACTAACCTTCGTGCTCAACTCTACTCAAACTTCAAGCACCAGTTGAGCCTACCACAGAATGAGGCAGGTGAAGTGCGGGCTATCGTGGGCTCTACACCACTCGCCATGACTATGGAAGACATCAAGGGACGGGCTCTCATGAAGCGTGAAGAGGTGGATGTCATCCAGCTGGCACTCCCAGTTTATGGAGCCAATGACACCCAAGTCCTCAACAACCTACGTCAGGAAGTCGCTACCCTCCAAGAAGCTTGGACAGGACAACGCCCAAGTGCCATCCCGATGGTGCCAGAGGAGTTGACAGAGAGAGACTTCTATAGTCGAGCCAGCGTGCAGACTGCCTATGAACACGGCCTCGTGCCATTAGGACTTGACTTGGAGACAGTTGAACCCGTTACTTGGAACCTGGCTAAAGGCAATCTTCTTTACCTAACAGATAAGGAAGAGCAGATGACGGCCTTGGTGAAACACATTGCTAAAGGAAAACAGAAGGTCATCGTCTTGGCGCCGAAATTTTCTAAACTCAATCTTGAGAGATTTGGGGAAGAAGTCATTTATGAGGATGAGGTACAAAATATCGAAAATAGGCTAGAGCTTCTTGAATCGGAACTTCATAAACGACATCAAGAGGGATTAAAGGAACATGTAGTTACTATCGTTCTTTATAATATCACGGAAATAATTGGGGATTTAACACCTGTGGCACAAAAGAGACTAGAGTTTATCTTTAAACAAGGTTTCCTAGCAGGCTATGCTTCACTTGTTATTACGAACCAAAGTATTTCTCGTAATATTGAGGCTCCGTTGCGCCTAGCAAAAGGTTTCAAACAAGCTTTGATTAGCATGAGACTCAATGACCAAAACGTTGTACCCGTCGCAAAGAAACCTCTAAGAGAGACTATGTTAGAAAATCAAGTTCATTATTTTGTTTGTGAGAGTACATACATTAAGATTAAGGCATTGATGCGCTAAACGCTTGATTAAAGGCACAATCACGAATCAATAGTGAACATTATAATCGCGGAGTAAAGAAAGATGAAAAAAATAAAAATAATTTTATGGTTACTGATAGGAGGAGTTATACTTATGACAGCAGCATCGTTGACTGGATGTAGTTTGGGTGGTGAGACTATTCCCAAAAACAGAACAAAGGAACAGTACGAATTTGAAAAAACGTTTGAACCTATATTTAAATTTTTAGAGCAAGACAAGAAGGAGTTTAATGGATTAAAGCTTTACAAAAATAGCATTTATATAGAGAGTGGAAACGTAGAAAAGGATTATAAAGTATTCTTAGATACTAGCCAATCTGACATTAAGGGTGACTATACAATAAAAATTGGGGATAATAAAGAAACAGTTCCTGTTACTTACTCTAATGGGAAGTTAAATTATGGGTCGGAGGTAACTCCTTTATATGATGAAGAAATTCTTAATTTGGTAGTACAAAGAGATTATTTCGCTTCCTTGAATATAAAAGAAACCTTTAAGAGTGCAGAAACTGAATTGAGCGATATTATCTATGAACCAGAAAATCATTCTGACCTCTATAAATATCTTAAAAATAAGTACGATTTACCAGAGGATACAACCTGTAGAATCAGAGTAAGGTACTCTAGTCGAACAATCTATGGAATTTCAATACTAATGGAATCTAAGGATGAGGCTGTTCAGCTAGATTTAACAATCTTTAAACAATAGGGGGGAGTTTATGAACGAAATAGAAAAAAGCAACCGCCGAGTTGAAATGTCAGCCGTTTTATCAGATGCGGTATATGAATATGAGAAAGACTATACTGCGGGTGGTAAAAATCCAATAGAGATGGCTGTAGGGGTTTTGGATGATGCTGGCGTGGATAGTAGTAGTTATGAAATCGTAGACAAAATGTATGATCCAGATTCGGGTGTTGCTGCCATAGCGGTTAAAGATACGATGACAGAAGAGACTTATATCGCCTACGCTGGAACCAACATGAAGGCTGATGGCCATAAGGATCCTATTGTAGACCTTGCCATTGCCTTAAATGACACCTTGTACTTAAAAGAAAAAAACAAACCCGCCCTTGATTTTTATGATAGAGTGGAGGCGAGTGGACACTATATTAGCACAACTACTGGCCATTCTTATGGAGAATATCAGGCTGGAAGGACAGCTATGGAGAGACAAGTCCCCTATAATTTTGGCTATCAAGGGGCTCCTCAGTCGGTAAACGGTAAGACTGCTAACGAGATGGTGGCAGATAGAGATGCTGCTTGGTATGTAGAAGTTGTTGGTGAGAGTAACAATTTTGAGGAATTCAAACAAAAATTAGAGGCGAAAGCTAATGTAGCGAATTTCGTGATAACTAAGACGACTTTTGGTTTTAAGAAAAATACAGTTAAACTTCCAGACGATGCCGTTCTTAGGCAGTATTGGGATTATCTGTCTCATTTAAAAGATACTTCTCCTGAGACTTTGAAAGCTGCTAAAGAAGAAGCAGAACGAATTGAAGCGTTGAGGAAGAATTACAAGGGTTACTCTGTGACATTTTCTACAACTCGAGATACATTAACGAATATTGCTTGGGCTCAGGATGGGAAGGAGATTTCATTTGGAGGACAGGCGCTGGATAATAGTGTTGCAGAAACACTATTGGATAACAACACTTGGTTAGTGCTAAAATTTTTGGGAATCACAAGGGAAACCAAGTATCCTGGCAATGTTGTTGCGATTGATTTACCGATTCATCATAGTATGACAGACTATAGAAACAGTGTTGAAGCTATGGAATATACGAAGCAAGTAGTTCTGGAACAGTTATTTGCGGTTGATATAGATGGCGATGGTTTATTAGATTTTGCAGTGACTCCAGAGAATACAACAACTCGAGATTTGTTGAAAAAGTATGGTGACTCAAAAGAAATTCGCTTAGACACGACCTCTATGATGATTTTGATTACAAATCTGAACGCCAGTTTAGGACATGCGAAAGATTTGCTAGAAGTAGTTACGCGAACAAATCAGGCTAATGAGAATGTTATGAATAATTTATCGAGTCGTACAAACAATCTCAAGGAAGCTGTCTTCCAACATTTGGAATCGATTAGTTTGATTGAAGCTATAAAAAAGATAGATAAATCGTTCAGTGATTATGATGATATGAAAGGGACTTTTGACACTCTCAAAGCGTATAATTCCTACGACTTCTCTAGAAACTTTGATTGGTTAGGTTTTAGTGGATTAAATGACTATTTTGATAGTGAAGGGAACAGTTTTGATCATGGAGCGATTACATCAAAATTAAATAGTATGAAATCTAATAGTGACTCAATTCTACTCGATATTGAAGTACATAAAATGACTTCAAAAGGAAAATCTGAAGGAAATCTATGGGCTAAGTCAAATACATCTACTTACTTGGGGGTAAGAGGTGCAGAACTAGTCAATTCATTTGAAGAAATGATTGAGAAAAGTACGAAAGGTTTAGAGAAGCGTTCGCATTTTGGAGATGGGATTCCACAAGCTGTTAATGAAATTTTAAAAGTACTGGAACAAAACATTCAGACAATCATTTCTTGTATTTCCTATACTATTTATGTAGCAGAAATTATTAAAACGGCTTTAGAGGAGACCGATAGAGGACTGGCTAGAAATATTGATGACCTAGATTTTAGTTCGGTTCCAAATGTCAATACAAGTGTTTCCCAGGACTATAATACTTACTTAGAAGAAAGTGGAATATTTGATGATCGCGATGTCATCAGTGCTTTTGATGATCAGATAGATGTAAGAGCTGAGGATTTAGCAACACAAATGTCTACGTCATTTAGTAATTACCTAGATAGTGCAAAAGGCTATATTGAACAGACGAATAAAGTTATAAATACCTCAAGAGATAATTTAAAAGATCTTATCAATGATTTTCCTACTGAAATTTATTATAAGAACAAATTTGAGGATGAGGATGATAAAAAGTTTTATGGTATTGTGGAGTCCGAGATTTCAGTATCTGGTGCAATTCGAACAGCAGCTTTAGAGATTGATACTTTAGATATAGACTTGACCACAGCAGCTACAACAATAAATCTAGTTGTGTCGATGTTGGGAGGTTTCAAGCCTGCGTTCAGGAATGGGATGGAGGATGCATTTTATGGAGCAACTGAATTGAAAGGTGTTGTTCGTGCTCAAAAAGCAGTTGGGGCAGTAATAAAATCATTGCAGATTCGATTTACAAATTTCAAGGGCGATTTAGATAGTCTTGCTTCAGGTTCTGCTGTACAAGCACTGGGGTATAAACTTGGAGACATGATAAATCTCATGGGTAATGTTAGTCATGTAATTGATGACTGCTTTGGTGATGATTAAAAGTTAATTTCGATTATATCATCAAACAGGAATGTTATATTTTTCAAAATATTCAACAAAATAAATGGGAAGTAATACCCACTTTTGTAGAATTTCATTGCCCACCTGAATTATTTTCAGGTGGTTTTCTTTTGTATTTCTCTTCTTCTCGCGGTATTACTCACATGGTATAATGGATTAAGGATTGTTTCATCTCATATCCCTCCAGTACCCCAGCCATGGTTGCCTCCGCTCAAAGAGCGAATCGCACTAGAGGAGCTGGAAACAGTGCAGCCAGCGGTTGCTTGGGAAGAAGAGAAATCCCTTTCCTTCCTACTTGGGATGGCGGATATCCCGCAGGCTCAGAAGCAGGAAGCTGTCTCTATCAATCTCTCCAAGGATGGTCATATCCTCCTCTACGGAAGTCCGGGTACAGGAAAGACCACCTTCCTTCAGACAGCTGGTATGGATCTAGCGAGAAAGCACAGTCCCAAGGAACTTACTATGTACTTGATGGACTTTGGGACCAATGGATTGGCGCCCTTGTCCAAGCTTCCGCAGGTGGCAGACACCATGCTTTTGGATCAGGCAGAGAAGATTTCTAAGTTTGTGCGGATCATGGAGCGCGAACTCAACCGTCGTAAGAAACTCCTTGCGGACTATGGTGTAGGGACTTTAGAGCTCTACCTAGAGGCTAGTGGTCAGCAAGAGCCGTCTATCGTTATCCTCTTAGACAGCTATGAGGCCATCAAGGAGGAGGCTTATGAGGCAGAACTCTTTAAACTCTTGGTGCGCATATCTCGTGAAGGTCTCAGCATCGGAGTGCATCTCTTGATGACAGCGGGTCGACAGTCCAACCTTCGGGCTCAGCTCTACTCGAACTTCAAGCACCAGTTGAGCCTTCCACAGAATGATGTGAGCGAGGTGCGGGCAATCGTGGGCTCTACGCCCCTTGCCATGACCATGGAAGACATCAAGGGACGGGCACTGATGAAACGTGAAGAGGTGGATGTGATCCAGTTAGCTCTCCCAGTCACTGGATCTAATGACACCCAGGTTCTCAACAACCTACGCCAGGAAGTCGCTTCTCTCCAAGAAGCCTGGACAGGACAGCGCCCAAGTGCCATTCCGATGGTGCCGGAGGAGTTGACAGAGGCGGACTTTTATGGTCGGGCAAGCGTGCAGGCTGCCTATGAACAAGGACTCGTGCCATTAGGACTTGACTTGGAGACAGTTGAGCCGGTTACTTGGAATCTAGCTAAAGGGAATCTTCTTTATTTAACAGATAAAGAAGAGCAGATGGCGGCCTTGGTGAAACACATTTCCAAAGGGAAACAGAAGGTCATCGTCTTGGCACCGAAGTATCATAGCCTACCTGAAATGGAAGGTGTAACGATTATTAGTAACTCTGAAGACCATCTAAGTGGTATCGCAAGTATAGAGAAGCGAATTAATGAGCGCTTAGAGCAAAACGAAAGAGAACACGTCGCAACAGTAGTTATCTACAATTTAACCGAATTGGTGGGAGAATTAAACTCAGAAGCGCTTGAGGCCTTGGCTTATATCCTAGATAAAGGAACACGAGCTGGATATGGTTCAATTGTAATGGGTTCACCACTAATCACCAAGCATATCGATGTGGTTTCAAAAACTGTTCGCTCTTATAAACAGGCTATTTTAGCACTTCGTTTAAGTGATCAATCAGTTCTGACAGTAACCAACAGACCTGTCCGTGAGCCACAGTTAGAAGAACAAGAATACTACTACGTTTCCGATGGATTAGCAAGTAAAATGAAAGTATTAATGATATAAGGAGGAGATATGGGAAGAGCGGCAATACAATTACAGATAAATAATTACTATAGTGCGCTAAATGATTTAAATAGTCAAATCAGTAGATTGGAAGAGTGTAAAAGAGCACTTACAAATTTTTCGACAGATATAGAATATGTACTTACGAGCAATGAACATATTGAAACGACATATTATTTAGCAGGTACACCTTATTTAAATGAAACCAATAATGAAGAGACAATACTAAAAACAGCAAAACAAAAGCTTACAGCAAAGAGTGATGATATGGTAGCCAAATTGGCTCAGAAAATTTCAGAATTAGAGTCGAGGAAGTCTGGAATTAACAGCAGCATTAGATGGTTAGAAGCTGAAAAAAGTCTAACAACGGAGGAGTAGAGTATGAGTGATATTATAAAAGTGCATGATTTACCAGCAATAGCTCGTTATAGTTCGGCTGTTCAGGAATTTTCAAAAAGTGTGGACTCAGCTTCTAAACAAACGATGCGTGAATTTAATGAGAAGGCAGGAAAAACAGGTAGTTCAGAGGATCAAGGAGAGGCTATTAATGCTTTCTTTGCTCGATTAAATACTTTACAGAAGCAGGTGTTTCACGAGTTTCCTACGACTATTACTCATTTTTCCACGGCTTTATCAACATTTGAAGAAACTACAACGGCTGCCGGTTTTCAAAAGGAAGCATGGACTCAACAAACTGGTAATGATTCTGTCTATAAAAAATTAGATGGGGTGGAGTCAGATCAATATGCTAATATAAAAACAAAAGTTGATGATCTTCAAACATTATTGAACGATGCTACTACTGAACTAGGGATTGAATCAGAAGATTTAACAACTATAAAAACAACTGCGGGAGATGATTTAGCTAGTGCAGCGACAGCACGTCGTGATACTCATAACGCCTTGCAACAAGCACATGATACCTTATCAAAAGATACTACGGATGCAGAAGCAGAACTAAAAAATTTACAGACTAAAATTAAAAATGCTAGTGCGATTTGCAATATCCCAGCTTTTAGTATTTTAGAAGGAATTAGAAATGGTAGTCTTACTAAGAATAAAATTAATTACTTAGATAGTATTCAAACAGAAGCAGATGGTCGTGCGTTAGGTGCATTATTGAATAAACAGCCAGGAGACATATTAAACGAAAAACCTGGGGATCTTAGTGAAGGATTTTACAGTATTGGTGCGCAGGAGATGATGGAGTGGATTCAATCAGGGGATAAGGAAACTCTCAATCATCTTCTGGATGCCATGGGGAATCGGGATTTTTCTGCTAATCAACCATTTTTGTTAGAGTTTCAAAAGGCTGGAGTCAGACTAGGTGATGCTCTTGAAAAGGTTATGGAAGTTCAATATGCTAAAGACGGCACTGTACAGAGCAACCAGATGGCAGCATATAATAAGCATCTTGCTTTAACGGATAAGTTTGTTAGTTTGATGGAATCTCTTTATGTAATGGAGATTGGAAAGACCAAAACAACAAAAGGGAAATTAGCAGTTGGTGACAAACTATATGTCACCGAAACGAGAACAAAAATTTCAATTTCAGATATATCGGATGCAACATTTTCATTTAAGAATACGGTTGATACAAAGAAAACAACCTTGGAAATGAATATAGGTGGCTACTCTTATCCAACGAGTATTAGCAATACAACCGAAACCAAGGTTTACAAAATGGAAGAATACGCAACCGCTATTGGAAATAATATGGCAGAGAAACAAGCTCGGATTGGCGAACTTGAAAAATCTCGGAAAGATGCAACGAAAAATCTGGGTTATACCATAGCTAAGGGAGTAGGTTATTCGTTACTTGGTGTCTTTGCTCCGGAAGCGGTTCCTATAGTCTCGATGATTGATTCTCTGGCTACTAGTGATGCTTCTAAGTTCACTAAACAGTTCAGCTCAATGATTGATAAGAATATTACAGTTAAAGGAGTCGAACTTGAAGGTGGCTTTACCAAGACATTCTCCTATACTTTTGGTGTTACCTTGCCGATTGAAACGATACAATCTTACTTGAAGTATGTTGATCAGTTAAAGGGATATGACTTGGAAAAAGAAAAGACACGTATCTCGATGGTGGATGACTTTTTAAATCGAGGGAATACCTATCTCTTTCAGAAAGAAGGGAAGAGTTCAGTCGCGGTTTCTCGCATGAGAACACATAATTTTTATACAGCTCTCCGTTTGAAAGAGATGGACAATGAAGGGCTTGCCCCTTATATTGAATATGCACGCTCATCGAAGGAGTATACAGTAGACAGTAATAGCACAACTAAAAAAATTATTCAGGAAGCAATTGATAAAGTGAACGAGAGTGATGACGGTGCTAAGGTATCGGAGGAAATGAGCAAGTATCTCTTGGGAGAGGAGACCGATCTTTCTCTAGTCAATATGACAGCGGACCAGTTGGAAACATATAAAAATGTATTGGAGAAACTACCGATTTCTTCTGACCAAAATGTCAAACATGGCTATGAAAAATATCAGCTCTATCTAAACAACAAATATTCAGGAGGAAGTCAATGAAACAATACAGGAAAAAAATACTACTCATTCTAGGCCTGTTAAGTCTCCTGGTTGTAGTTACGGGAGCCTATCCTTTGTATCGTTATTTGACACATGATCGTTATAAGGTGCGAACTCCTGAAGTAGAACCAGCATCTTATGAGTTTCTAGCTGATAGACAGGGGTTGGTCATTTCTTGGAAAGAGGCTGGTAACAGTAATAGTCAAAGAGATGAAGAAAATCAAATTAGGTATAGTGAAGCTATTTATGGGAAACGATATCTTTCGACAGAAAGTAAACGCTTGATTCATCGTTTTGATGATAATCGCTTTGATGTTAAGAATCTGAGCTGGGGAGAGTATTGGAAGATACAGGTTTATGATACCAGTCAGGATGATTTGCCTCGCAAGGAGTATGACCTTTTAAAGGCTGTTGCGGATTATGATCCGTCATACTTCCCGGTTTCAAGTATTTATGTTCATTTCTTTGCGTACAACGATCAGGAATACCGTACAGTAATACTGCAGAAAACTGGAGGTAAGGATCTAAAGGAAGTTCTCTTTAACATGGCAACAGGTAAACTAGAAGATATCCCAAATAATGCTGTAAGAGCACGAGAGAATAGAAAGGTTTATCTCTTTAGCGTATTTACCAGTCTAAAGGACTACTATGTAGATGACTTTGGAACTTATGATTCTTCAATTCGTCTTCCTCAATCTGTGATTGAACAGTCTTCAGACTGGCGCTTGAAGGAGGAGTATCCAGCAGCCTATGACTTGATGACTAAGAAGAAAGGTGAACTCTATTTCTTGACTAACGAGACAGATGTTAAGCTTCTATCAGATATATACAGTCTCTTAATCCCTAAAGACCGAGGCTTGTTTGACAATTTGACGGTTTATGGAGAAGTGACCAAGGATGGGAAAGACCATGTGGTTCACTCTTATGAAGAGTTTATCAGTGTCTTAAAACCTAAGGAGGAGTTGAAAAATGGTAGTTAAGCGAATTCAGCCAATGCGAATTCAAAGCATTAAGGCGAGTATCAAGGTTTCGACAGATGAGATTTCAAAGGGGATGTCGACTATTATTGATGCGCCGGTTACAAGTAGTCTAGAGTCTTGTGCGGGTCTCGCAAAAACATGTATGGAAAATTTAGTAGAAACGGTAGACTCATTAGATGGCTTTATGAATAAGATTGCGGAAGCTTTTAAAAATATGGATACAGATTTAGCGGGATCTATTGAAGATAATGAGATGTATACAATCTCTCCACAGAAGTATACAGAAAAGAAACGAATCCAGCAGAAGATCTATGATGCCTCTATTTATAATGAACTCCCTTAACTATTCGCCACTTGAATCCATTTCAAGTGGTTTTCTACTGTTTTTCACATCTTATCACGGTATCATTCATATGGTATAATAGAACGAGAACATTTTCCTTCTAGTACCTTGGAAATTCTATATTTTTCGCTTGTTTATCCGCTCTGCTATTTACAAAAAATATACCCTGTCCCTCGGTGTCCACTTGATCCTAGCTACTCAGAAACCATCTGGTGTGGTGGATGACCAGATCTGGTCTAACTCACGCTTCAAAATCGCCCTTAAGGTGGCGGACCGTTCGGACTCTAATGAAATGCTTCATACACCGGATGCGGCCGAGATTACCCAGACGGGTCGTGCTTATCTGCAGGTCGGAAATAATGAGGTCTATGAACTCTTCCAGTCAGCCTGGTCAGGCGCGGATTACCAGCCGGACAAGGACGATATGGGGATTGAGGACCATACGATTTATCTGATCAATGAATTGGGTCAATATGAAATCTTGAATGAAGACCTATCGGGCTTAGAAGAAGCCGAAGAGATCAAGGAAGTTCCGACAGAGTTGGATGCGATTGTGCAGCATATCCAAGTTTTGTGTGAAGAACAAGAAATTCCTCCAGTACCCCAGCCATGGTTGCCTCCGCTCAAAGAACGCATTGCGCTAGAGGAGCTGGAAACAGTGCAGCCAGCGGTTGCTTGGGAAGAAGAGAAATCCCTTTCCTTCCTACTTGGGATGGCGGATATTCCACAGGCCCAGAAGCAGGAAGCCGTCTCTATCAACCTCTCCAAGGATGGGCATGTCCTTCTTTACGGAAATCCGGGAACAGGGAAGACCACCTTCCTTCAGACAGCTGGTATGGACTTGGCGAGAAAGCACAGTCCCAAGGCTCTTACTATGTACTTGATGGACTTTGGGACTAATGGTTTGGCGCCCTTGTCCAAGCTTCCGCAGGTGGCAGACACCATGCTTTTGGATCAGGCAGAGAAGATTTCTAAGTTTGTGCGGATCATGGAGCGCGAACTCAACCGTCGTAAGAAACTCCTTGCGGACTATGGTGTAGGGACTTTGGAGCTCTACCGAGAGGCTAGTGGCCAGCAAGAGCCGGCTATCGTTATCCTCTTAGACAGCTATGAGGCCATCAAGGAGGAGGCTTATGAGGCAGAACTCTTTAAACTCTTGGTGCGCATCTCTCGTGAAGGTCTCAGCATCGGAGTGCATCTCTTGATGACAGCGGGTCGACAGTCCAATCTTCGGGCTCAACTCTACTCGAACTTCAAGCACCAGTTGAGCCTTCCACAGAATGATGTGAGCGAGGTGCGAGCAATCGTGGGCTCTACGCCCCTTGCCATGACCATGGAAGACATCAAGGGACGGGCACTCATGAAACGTGAAGAGGTGGATGTTATCCAGCTGGCCTTGCCAGTCTCAGGAGCCAATGACACCCAAGTCCTCAATAACCTACGTCAGGAAGTGGCTTCTCTCCAAGAAGCTTGGACAGGTCAGCGCCCAAGTGCTATCCCAATGGTGCCGGAGGAGTTGATGATGGAAGAATTTTTGAATTTGCCTAGTGTACAAGAAGCTATTGAGAATGGTCAGATTCCTATCGGTTTGGAGCTAGAAATGGTTGGAAGTGTCAATATCTCTCTTAGCAAATTTAAACACATGGCTTATGTATCAAATGCAGAGGATGCTTTTGATAATATAACTCATCATTTAATAAAAACTATTCTTAGAATGCCTAACGTCCATCTGATGTTGATTGATGCTTTCCAAGAATATGAAGCATATAGTGACCAGGTGAAAACCTATGTTGGAAGTAAAAAGGAACTGTCGGACATAGGAAATCAGCTAATCTATGAAATAGAGAGCCGTCTTGAAAAAGGTATATCATCTGAATGGATCATTTTTATACCAAATATGAGAGCACTGGTATCCGAAAGCAATCTAAATGAACAACAGCTTCAATTTATGTTTGAGAAGGGGCATCGAGTAGGGATGAGGTTTATTATTGGTACTGATTATACTTATATTGGGACAAGCATTGACCCAATTCCTAGATACCTCAAAACAAATGTTCAATGGGTCATCTTTGGTATGCGCCTAATGGATCAAACCTTCTTAGATAAAGGAATGTATAGCCGAGATGTGGCTCCAGATCCCGATCAGGTTTATTTACATTCTCGGAAAGAAGTCATCAAACTCAAAATTAGTAAGAATAAGTAAAAATATTATTTGATACTTAAGATTCAACCCTATCTCTTGACGATTTGATAGTAGAAAGGATAATTGAAAAGGTTATTGAACATGGGACAAGTAAAAAGTGAAAAAGGCAAGGCAAGCACTATTGCAACTGGAATTGTATCAGCAAGCAATAGCATTACTACTGCTGGTACAGTTACGAGAGATAAGACAAGCTATTATACCGCTAATACGGTAGGAAGAAGATTGATCATAAATGAGGCCTCTATGGCTGAAAATATTCAATCGAAAATAAGTGAATTCGTAAAACTAATTCATGGTGTCGCAAATGAATTCGAAGTAGTAGATGAGAAGATCAGTACATTGTGGCAAAATAATTTGCCGTCGAGTCAAAATAAGGGGACAACTGGTCTACCTTCTCTGTATTCAAATCCATCATTTGTTCCTCAAAATAATTTGTTTAAGGAGTGAGGATGGAAAAAACTAGAAAATTAGAAGATATTCAATGTAGTGTTCAACAGATTCAAACGAAATTATCAAAGCTAGAAGAAGAAAGAAATCAGTTTTCTTACGTTGCGACGGAGATCATAGATCTTTGTCAAACAAACTTCATCCCATATAGAGAATTAGGATATTATCCGTTATCAGTTAAAGATGAGATGGATCGTCTTGAAGATATAGAAATGTTAAAAAGGAATGAACAGCTACTTGATGATTTTATCTCCGAGAAGAAAGAAGAACTAAAAAAGGCGGTGACCATGCTAGAGGACGAAAAAGAGGAACTTCTTTTTCAACAACGCCGTCTTGAATCACAAAATGAGGAGAAGGAGGAGAAGAATGGGGATTAAAGTAGACATAGGCTCAGCAGATTCGCAGGGCAGCACAGCGAATAGTGTATTAAGCAGCCGTGTGAATTATTATAACGATGTCATTACTGCCTTTAATAATTTGATTACAGAGGGAGAATTAAAAGGGAAAGCCTATGATAGCGCTAAGTTCTATGCGGAAAATATAATGGTTCCCCTACTTAGAGGAGTTATCCTCTTTTCAGAGAGTCTGGGAGGAAAAGCGAGTGAACTACCGACTCTTTACCGTTCACAAGTCGGTGGAGAAAGTCTAGATGAGGAGATACTTCAAAAGCAAATTGAAGCGAAGAATACAACCATTTCGACTCATGAAGCTATTTTGTATAGTTTATCCAATCTAAAGGACATCGATCCTACTTATAAAAGTAACGTTCGAGGAATTATCTCAAATGCAACGAGTAAGCGAGATGAGTTACAAAGGAAATTAGAAAAATTGCAGTCGTTTGCGAGCTCGACTAGTGGTCATTTTTCGGATTCAGAAAGCTTACAGACTTTAGTTTTTCAAGGTTTCGAACAAGTCACGGGTGACTTTGGAAAGTTTGATGGAACTTTTAAAGTAGAGGGACAAGCTCCTTGGGCTAATACTATTAATAATGAGTGGACGAAACGCTCTGAGGTGATCCAAAATTACCAAAATGTTTTAGATAAAATTAAAAATAAAACAGAATTAGATGAGAATGATATAGCAGCGATTGCAGAGTATGGAAAACGTTATCCGACAGAATTGGCAAAGCCAGAACTATTAAGGTTAATTAATGACTCTCCATATAGCAAAGTTAGCGAATTATATAATAAAACTACAACTGTTTTAGATGTTGCTAATGTTTTGTATTTGGGATCTCGAATTTCAAAAGACAATAAAGGAAATTTAATATTTCATCATGGTACAACACCTATTGGGCAAAAGCTAGATAAATTATTAGGCTATGATAAATTTTACAGTCGTAATAGTGTAAACCGAAATTACAATTACAGTAAAATTACTACAAATAAGGGAACAAATATTCGAGGTCAGTACGAGGATATGATGTCTCCTTTCCGTCCTAGTATCATAAAGGCTGGAAAAGACGGAGCGCTTTCGTCAGCAACAGCTGGTTTGTCAAACATATTTTCAATACATCCTACTGAAGGGATTAAGATATCAGATAGCTTTAAAAATATGGGCAAATTAGGTAAAGGTATGGCGATTGCAAATGTGGCATTTTCTGCTGTGGATATTGTAGACGGAATGGGGGAAACACATGATATTGCTGTTAGCAAAAATATGACAGTAGGAAGTGGTGAGTATATAACGACTCAATTTGGAGGTGTTACGATTGACACTCTGAAGAATGTAGGAATAGGGACGTTGGCTACTGTTGGTGGAGCTGCTGCAGCCACAATTTTTCTTCCTGCTACGGCATCGGTTATGGCGATAGGTGGTGTAACAATGCTAGTAGGAGGAGGTATTAGTTGGGGCTTAAATGAGCTAGATAAACACACTGGATTTTCAAAAGGGTTGAAAAAATGGTGGGCAGGAATTGTAGGAGGATAAGATGAAAAAAAAGTATGTTGAATTTTTGAATTTAGCGGTTGTGGATTCTAGTTCTATAAAGAACTCTGACTTTTTAAAGTCAGTTGCGATGGAGTTAATTTTTGCCTTGCTGATATTTATAATGTCTATTTTTATAAAAGGTGAGATACATGATGTAAGTATGATTATCCTTTACTTTACTATCTATCATATATTGGTTTTGTTGTTCATGTTCTTGCTATTCCAAAAATTTTCCAAATCAAAATTATTGCAATTGATTCCAGCTAGTTCTATTCTAATTTCTCATGTTGAGTTTCTCTTCTGGGGATCTATATTTTGGGGGAAGAACTACTGGTTTGTCTTCACGATTTTAATTGGCCTAAGCCTTATTTTTCAGTTACTAACCTTTGTTTACCAGTTGTTAATTGTCCCTAAAGCTAAGAAATTACCACAGGGTGAGTATAGGAAGAATCTTTTATTTCTTCCTTCTGTTATTTGCATATTGATTTCAGCAATTGTAGTAGTTATAGCACGTTTATTTATGTTGTCAGGAATATATATAGTCACTTCCCTCGTCGCAGGGAGCATAGCCTGTCTTCCCTTCTATTGGCTTGAGTATGCACGAGTATTCACAGGTTGGAGAAAGAAAAGCACTAATAACTTTATTTATAGAGGAGAAATAAAATGAAATTAATAAGAATAGATATCAGTAATATTGCTTATACAGAGAAAAAAGTAGCCATGGATTCTTTTCTAGATTTGATTGAAGGTTGTGAAAAGTTATTATTTGAAACAGGGGTCTATAAAAATGGTCCGACAACGATAGAAACATGTTTGAGTACTTTTGGAAAGCCAGGAGAAGCCTTGTTTAAGGTCTATATTCCGACAAACATTCCAATTGAAGGAAATGATGAATTCCAATATCTAGAACATTTTACAATTAAGCAGTGTGTCTCTGATGTAACTCCATTTGATGAACATCTCCTTCCAAAAATTGAAGAAATGAAGCAATATATTCAAGATGAGGGGTTGGAAATGCTGGGAGATACAGTTTTTCTGGCTATTTTGCCAATATTTGGGCAACACTTTGTTGAAATTAATATCCCAATTAAGGAGATTTCAGATGCTATTTAAAAACGTGGGAGAATACCAAGATATACAATATAGAAATGTTATCTCAAGGTATTACACAGTATCTCCAGAAGAGATGCCGGACACTTATAACGCTTTTTTAGACGAAGTAAGAAAAGCAGGATATACGCTTCTAGGACCTTTCTTTTATACGATTAATTCCAAGTTAGAAGAAAATCATGATGTGTTGATGGAACTGTTTATCCCAGTAGAAGAAGAGTATATTGAAAATGCTTTGCCAAAAGACTTTTTGTATCATAGTATGTTTCAAGTTTTAAATACTGTTTCAACTAGAATTTTAGAACCAGATGATGAGTCAGTGAAAGAGGGTATAAGCTTCTTAGCTGGTTATATCTATTATCAGGGACATTGTGAGTTGACTCCTCCCTTCTTTTTCACTACAATCTCTGATGGGAAAGTCTATACAGATATTAAGGTAGGAGTATTGAAGGAGTGAGCGGAATTTAATCTGATAATCTACTTACGATAAAAGTTAAATTTCTTAGTATATTTTTGGGCCTTTCTATCTATTTTGGTTCGTGATATAAAGCCAATGCTAAAGATTATAGATACAGGTATTATTGAAACAATATTACCATACTTTATAAAAATCAAAAACGAGGAGCTACTTTATCATTAAAGTAGCTTCTCGTTTTTTGTCTGTTCTATGTCGTAAGATGAATTAGCGTGGCTATAAGCCTAAATTCATGATGCAAAAATATAGCTTTGTTCCTATGGGAAGAGGGCTGTTTTGATATTGTGGTATAATGGAACAAGAACATTTTCCTTCTAGTACCTTGAAAATTCTATATTTTCGCTTGTTTATCTCTTCTGCTATTTTCAAAAAATATCCTGTCCCTTGCCGTCAAGTTCCACCCTCATGATGTGGCTTTCTTTTGATTGACTACAAGGGTGGTGGAATGGCCAATCTCTTTAAGAACCTGCCCCACCTCTTGGGAACCATTACCAACTTGGATGGAGCCCAATCCATGCGGGCCTTGGCTTCGAATGCGGAGATCCATCGCCTCAGCCTGGTCAGGGGCGGATTACCAACCGGACAAGGACGATATGGGGATTGAGGATCACACCATCTATCTAATCAATGAATTGGGTCAATATGAAATCTTGAATGAAGACCTATCGGGCTTAGAAGAAGCCGAAGATATCAAGGAAGTTCTGACAGAGTTGGATGCGATTGTGCAGCATATCCAAGTTCTGTGTCAGGAACAAGAAATTCCTCCAGTACCCCAGCCATGGTTGCCTCCGCTCAAAGAGCGCATTGCGCTAGAGGAACTGGAAGCAGTGCAGCCAGCGGTTGCTTGGGAAGAAGAGAAATCCCTTTCCTTCCTACTTGGGATGGCGGATATCCCGCAAGCTCAGAAGCAGGAAGTCGTCTCTATCAACCTCTCCAAGGATGGGCATGTCCTTCTTTACGGAAGTCCGGGAACAGGGAAGACCACCTTCCTTCAGACCGCTGGTATGGATCTAGCGAGAAAGCACAGTCCCAAGGCTCTTACTATGTACTTGATGGACTTTGGGACTAATGGTTTGGCGCCCTTGTCCAAGCTTCCGCAGGTGGCAGACACCATGCTTTTGGATCAGGCAGAGAAGATTTCTAAGTTTGTGCGGATCATGGAGCGCGAACTCAACCGTCGTAAGAAACTCCTTGCGGACTATGGTGTAGGGACTTTAGAACTCTACCGAGAGGCTAGTGGCCAGCAAGAGCCGGCTATCGTTATCCTCTTAGTGTACCGCACCAGACTTCAAGTCAAGCGCGATAGAGAAGCTGGTGTGGTACAGTATCAGAAAGTCTTTTCCTACCTTAACGATTTTTCCAAGCTTGGTAGCGAGTATCAATCAAGAGTTGGGTTAAGCGTCCCATGGTTTCTCTTTCTTCGGGAGTGAGGGATTGAGCTTGGACAAAGAGTTGGTGAATATGTTCAATGACCTTGAAGGAAGAAAGATCGTTGATAGAGGAGATGCCTGCATCAAGAATGATTCCAAAAAAGAGGTCAAAGTAGAGCTGCAGTTCTTCGTCAGGAACTGTTTCAACCCATTCCTTGAAAGTAGTATCGACTTGCTGGCTATCACTATTGGTCTCATCCAGTTGGACAAAGTGTTTGTCTGCAACCTGCCAACTAAAGGTGTCATGCTGGGCAAGGCCACCCAAGGCAGTGCTTCGAACGACGATTTTTTTATCCGGAATTTCCAGCATCATCCCGATGATAGAACCTTGTGGGACAAATACTTTCGTTCGTTTCATCATATTTTGATAGCCTGGTGTTTCGGTTAGTTCCTTGTGAAGTCCAGGTGCATCAAAAGTGTAGACAGCGACAATGTTTTTCTGCAAGTTTGGATCAAGTTGACTGGCAGCATAGACAGTTAGATTTCCCCCTTTTGAGTGTCCTGCTAGGATAACCTTTTGGTTAGGATGTTGGGCAAAAAAGTCTTGTAAATACTGGAGGGCATGTTTTTGAGCTGGGATTTCCTTCATATAGGTCATATGGAAATCTTCTTTCCAACCGATGATACTATCATCCGTCCCACGAAAAACAAGCAAATAAGTATCGAGACTGATACGATAAGTCATAGCCGCAAACTGTTTTTGCAATTCAGGATCAATATCATTGATAAAGTCTGAGAGCTTGCAATTTTTAAAACGTTTGTGTTGAGCGAGCTGATCCAATAACTGGAGGCGGTTTTTGCTGGTCAACATCGTCGTGTCTCTAGGGATTTGAGCTGCTAGATCTATGAGACGCTTTGGTTCTTGGGCAACTACATCATCAAAAGCAAGGTAGGTTAATTCAGTCAAGGCAAGAACATCTAACTCGTTCACGGGGAGGTCATAAAAGGAATCGTATGCTACATCATTCAAGTAGTCAAAAATATTGGCCATAAAAGCTCCTTTCTCTATGTCTATCCTATCACATTTACCTCGAATTAGCTAGTAGGCTTGTTCGAATGACCTAGTAGGGATTGATTCAGATATATAGAAGACAGGCTACTCCTATTTCAAACCTCTAAACGAGCTTACTTGTATGTTTTTGCTATCAATCCCATTTTCTTTTAAAAAATTCTTCATCTCATTTGCATCATCAGGCTGACCTGTGATGAGATAGCTGGCTTGATTGCCGTATTCATCAATAGCACGTTTTAAAAATTCTTGACTTTGAGAAAGTTCATCGCTAGTTTTATAAGTAAAATTCGGTGTGTTTTGAGCTAGTTCTTTCATCTCTTTATCAAAAACAGTCACTCCTTTGTCAAAATGATTGAGTATAATAGGGCATTTACCAGCCCACTCTTTGACAAGCGGGCGTAGAGCAGAAATACCGACATCAGATGCAAAGCAAACTAGTGGCTGATTCGTATCTTTAACGGTCGTAGAGGAATCCAGCCAACTCATCTCAATCTCACTGCCAGCGGATAAATGTGTCAAGGTTTCCTTAAAGAGGCTACCACTATTATGAGTTAAAATGAGGATTTCATCTTCATCAGGTGCGGAGGCAATGGTTAGCCATCGACTGGATTGCTCTCCCTTGGCTTCATATTTACTAGAAGTAGACGAGGTATCAGGGAGTGTAAACTTAGCATAAGCCCCCGCTTTCCAGGTTTGATGACTCGGTTTTGTGATATGAATTAAATATAGATCTCCGCTGGGATTTTCGATGGATTTTATCGATAATGTCTGGCTTCGTCCAAGATAAGCGATGGTGCCCCAAGTTATAAGGCCTAAGACTCCAAGTGTTGATAGAATGATAATAAACATTTTTTTACCTCTTTTCATTTTTTATGACTCCTGTTCTTAATTTTATGAATGAACTATAAAACAATTCATTCATATCTTTTCAAAAAATAAAGAAATCCATTCTTTATTTTAGAACTCCTTTAATGAAGTTGGTTGCAAGTATTTCAACAGTTTTGCCAATATCTGGAAAATCTTTTTCCGTGATATGCATATCCATGTAGTAAAACAGATTATAAACCTGTAAAATATCTTGAATCTTTTCTGGCGAGTACCCTTCAGCCTGCATACGATTTGTAAAAGTTTTAACTAGAAACTGATGAAAAGGATTTGCGACTTTGCCTTCTTCTGAGGAGTAGTAGCTGTGCAACTCATCTGCGATGGCAGGATTATACCATTCTGCAAGGATCTTATTGGAAGAAACGAGAGTTCTGGACTGAGCAAAGAGTTGACCAATGAGGTCGATCATGTCAATTTCCCAATCCAGTTCTTCGATCATTGCTTGGCGAACACGGTTGTTTTCATCTATGTAGATGTCTAGAAAAATAGCTTCTTTACTCTCGTAATAATTATAAAAAGAGCCGACAGCTACACCAGCTTGCCTGGCAATTTCCGAAATTCCTGTCGCCTTGTAACCTTTTTTTGAAAAAACTTCATAGGCCGCTGTCTTTAAAGCTTGTTTTTTGTCCAATATAATTTAACCTCCTTTGTTTTATGAATGAATAAATCAATTTGTTCATTCATATTCTAACAAATCATGGCCAGCTTGTCAATAAGAAGGCTAGATCTATTAAATAAGTGAAAGAAACACTAACTAAATGAGCACAAAAAGGAAAATATAGGATAAGGCTGGAACTATAATTAAAAATAAGGTATGATATCAGTGGGAATGTTCTCTATTTAGCATCTGTTTTCTGATCTGGATTTGGGGAATAGGCTGCTAAACAGTATGAGATACTAATCCGTAAATCTGATATGAAGGGTTTTGATACTTTGAGAAATAGCAAAGGAGGAGCGCATGCACAAGATTTTACTAGTAGAAGATGACCAAGTCATTCGACAACAAGTTGGGAAACTACTCTCTGAGTGGGGGTTTGAAGTCGTTTTGGTAGAGGACTTTATGGAAGTATTGAGCTTATTTGTCCAGTCGGAGCCTCATTTGGTTCTCATGGATATTGGTCTGCCTCTTTTTAATGGTTACCACTGGTGTCAGGAGATTCGCAAGATTTCCAAGGTGCCCATTATGTTTCTATCTTCGAGAGATCAGGCTATGGATATTGTCATGGCGATCAATATGGGAGCGGATGACTTTGTGACCAAGCCTTTTGACCAGCAGGTGCTCCTTGCCAAGGTTCAGGGTCTGTTGCGCCGTTCTTATGAATTTGGGCGAGATGAAAGTCTGCTGGAGTATGCGGGTGTGATCCTCAATACCAAGTCTATGGACCTGCACTATCAGGGGGAAGTATTGAGTTTGACTAAGAATGAATTTCAAATTTTGCGAGTGCTGTTTGAACATGCTGGCAATATCGTGGCGCGAGATGACCTGATGCGAGAACTCTGGAATAGTGACTTTTTCATCGATGACAATACCTTGTCCGTCAATGTTGCTCGCCTGCGCAAAAAGTTGGAAGAGCAAGGTTTAGCAGGGTTTATCGAAACCAAGAAGGGAATAGGATACGGACTGAAACATGCTTGATTGGAAACTATTTTTTCTAGCCTATCTGCGTTCTCGCAGTCGTCTTTTTGTCTATATTTTTTCATTGGGCTTTCTTGTTTTTCTCTTTCAGTTTTTATTCGCCAGTATAGGATTTTATTTTTTCTATTTTTTCCTCCTCAGTAGCTTTTTGACCCTTTTATTTTTGGTTTGGGATATTTTTGCAGAAGCTCAGGTTTACCGGCAGGAAGTACTGTATGCTGAAAGAGACCCAAAGTCTCCTTTGGAGTGTGTGCTAGCAGAAAAACTCGAAGAGCGTGAGTCTGAATTGTATCAAAAGAAGTCGGAAGCTCAGAGCAAGCTGACGGATTTGCTTGATTACTATACCTTGTGGGTTCACCAAATCAAGACCCCCATTGCAGCGAGTCGTCTCTTGGTAGCAGAAGTCTCTGATCGTGAGGCCAAGCAGCAACTGGAACAGGAAATCTTTAAGATTGACTCCTATACCAATCTGGTGTTGCAGTACCTGCGTTTGGAAAGCTTCCACGATGACTTGGTATTTGAAAAGGTTCAAGTGGAGGACTTAGTTAAGGAAGTTGTTCGCAAGTATGCCATTTTCTTTATCCAAAAGGGACTGACAGTCAACCTACATGACCTTGACAAAATCATCGTGACTGATAAGAAATGGCTGTTGGTCGTCATTGAACAAATCCTCTCAAACAGTCTCAAATACACCAAGGAAGGTGGGTTAGAGATTTATATGGAAGGTCAGGAGCTCTGTATCAAGGATACGGGAATCGGGATTAAAAACAGTGATGTGCTCCGAGTCTTTGAACGTGGCTTTTCAGGCTACAATGGGCGTTTGACCCAGCAGTCATCTGGACTTGGACTTTATCTATCTAAGAAAATTTCTGAAGAACTGGGTCACCAGATTCGTATCGAGTCTGAGGTTGGAAAAGGAACGACCGTACGGATTAAATTCACTGAAGTGAAGCTTGTTATTGAGTAAGAATAAATGAGAAAAAGCCTCCGATTGGAGGCTTTTATGCTAGGTTTTTATTTCTCAACGCGTGATTTGTTGGCGATATCAGCCAGGATAGATTCAACAAAGTCATCAACTGAGACAGTATGTGTTTCTTTTTGGCCGTAGCGGCGAACGTTGACTGTTTTGTCTTCCATTTCCTTGTCCCCAACGATCAATTGGTAAGGAATTTTGTTAGTTTGTGAAGCACGAA
Source organism: Streptococcus oralis (assembly GCF_019929365.1). GTDB lineage: Bacteria > Bacillota > Bacilli > Lactobacillales > Streptococcaceae > Streptococcus > Streptococcus oralis_BT. Next base: position 165,864 of record NZ_JAHZPH010000002.1, read on the forward strand.
TCTTGAACTGCATTTTTTCATTGCGCTCATCCACGTCGGCACGGACACCGCGGTCACGGAGTTTCTTCGCCACTTCCCAAGCGTAGTCCACATGTTTTTCGTTAGATACCGGGATGAGGGTCACTTGATGTGGTGCGAGCCATGTTGGGAAGGCACCCTTGTAGTTCTCAATCAAGATAGCTGTGAAGCGTTCCATAGTTGAGATAACTCCACGGTGGATCATAACTGGACGGTGTTCTTCACCATCAGCTCCGATGTATTTGAGGTCGAAGCGTTCTGGAAGCAAGAAGTCAAGTTGGATAGTCGAAAGGGTTTCTTCTTTTCCTAGAGCAGTCTTCACTTGGATATCGAGTTTCGGACCATAGAAGGCTGCTTCACCTTCAGCTTCAAAGTAGTCCACGCCCATTTCATCAAGCGCTGCACGAAGCATGGTTTGGGCATTTTCCCACATCTCATCGTTGTCAAAGTACTTGTGAGTATCTTGAGGGTCGCGAAGAGAGAGACGGAAGCGGTACTCAGTCAAGTTGAAGTCTTCGTAAACATCGATAATCAACTGAAGGGCGCGTTGGAATTCTTCTTGGATTTGTTCAGGAGTAACAAAGAGGTGACCATCGTTGAGAGACATTTCACGCACACGTTGAAGACCAGTTAGGGCGCCAGATTTTTCATAGCGGTGCATCATTCCGATTTCAGCGATACGGATTGGCAACTCACGGTAAGAGTGAACATGGTGTTTGTAGACCTGGATGTGGTGTGGGCAGTTCATTGGGCGGAGGACAAACTCTTCACCGTCTCCCATGTCCATAGTTGGGAACATATCTTCACGGTAGTGATCCCAGTGACCAGAAGTTTTATAGAGTTCTACGGAGGCAATTGGTGGAGTGTAGACGTGTTGGTAGCCTGCAGCGATTTCCTTGTCGACAATGTAGCGTTCCAATTCACGACGGATAGTCGCTCCGTTTGGTAACCAGAATGGTAAACCTTGTCCGACTTCTTGTGAAATCATGAAGAGGTCAAGCTCTTTACCGAGTTTACGGTGGTCACGTTCCTTGGCTTCTTCACGCATTTGAAGGTAGTTCTTCAAGTCTTTCTTGTCAAACCAAGCTGTACCGTAGATTCGTTGCATCATCGCGTTGTCGCTATTTCCACGCCAGTAGGCACCAGCTACGTTGAGCAGGTGGAAGACTTGGATACGACCTGTTGATGGGACGTGAGGACCACGGCAGAGGTCCACGTATTCGCCCTGACGGTAGATAGTCAAACCGCCTTCGTCTTCTGAGTGTTCTTCAATCAATTCCAACTTGTAAGGGTCGTTCTTGAAGATTTCACGTGCCTCGTCTTTAGTCACTTCTTCACGGATTGATGGGAAGTTTTCTTTGACGATTTTTTGCATTTCTTCTTCGATACGAGGAAGGTCTTCGTTGGAGATTTGACCAGCCTGATTGTCCGTATCATAGTAGAAACCATCTTCGATAGCTGGACCGATACCCAAATGAATGTCTGGGAAGAGACGACGAGCTGCTTGGGCGAACAAGTGGGCAGCTGAGTGGCGCAAGATTGGAAGGGCATCTTCGTGATCAGGTGTCACGATTTCGATGCTTCCATCTTCAGTGATAGCACGAGTAGTGTCGATGAGTTTGCCGTTGAATTTACCAGCCAAGGCTTTTTTAGCGAGGGAATTGCTGATGCTTTGTGCAATTTCAAAAGTTGTCACGCCAGATTCGAATTCACGAACAGCGCCATCTGGGAAAGTAATCTTAATCATGGTTTTCTCCTTAAAAATTTATCATATTTTATAACTGAGGTTTGAAGAACTGGAAAACTAGCCATCAACAAAGAATGATAACAATCGATTTGCTAAATCAATTTCATTTTAACTTTTTCAGTCTGAAAATAAAGAAAAGCGTAGAAATACATAGATAGCACACCAAAGAAAGGATTAGAGACAAGTATTGTTCATCAGTCATCTCACCTTCCATGTAAATCCTTAGTGGATAGTTTCTTATAGCATTAACCAAATAAATACCAGCAGTTAGGCTTAGAAAATATCCTGATAGGATGAGTTTCTTTTTCTTAAAAAACATTAAGATACCAAGGAAAGGAGCAAGAAATGGTAAAAGAGGAACAAATGCAAAAAATGAAAAGACAACAATGTACTCCAATCCCCATAGACTGAGAGTTTTCATTAGCCATACATAGACTATAAGGAAGGCACAGGGAATCACCCAAGACAATGATTTATTCATATCAACCTCCATCTTCTTTTCTTAGCTATGTTTCATTTAACCTGACAATATCTCTATTCTCCAAACAAAAAACGACATCCTCGAAAGGACGTCGTAACGTGGTTCCACCTTCATTTATGCAAGTCAAAAAGACCTACACCTCTGATTGGCTTTAACGTGGCCACCGTTTTATGTTTTCATAAAAGTCAGTAGAGTAGTATCAGTTTAGGCTCTCTATGCGTTTCCAGCAACCACGCACTCTCTAGTAGAAAGGGACTAAGTGACTTGTCTCTATGCATTATTATAGCATGATTGCGAGAATTTTCAAGGATTTTGTGAAAGTTTTTTATTTTTTCCTTGCTGGAGCATGTATTTGATACCTGAACCTGAAGCCATACCAAGTAGGGCAAAGAGTTCATAAGCTAGGAAATAAACGAGAATGAATTCATTGAAAGTAATGATGGTAAAGCAATAGAGAAGAGCAATACCGAGCAGCCACCACAGTGAGAATTGGAAATGGTAGCTATAAAGAAGGGATACGATAAAGGTTGCCAAAGGTGAAAAGAGGATGATGTTATAAATGTAAAGCCCTTTTAGCGTATAAGGATCAGATATCAGCAATAAAAGCAACTCATAGAGGGGCCAGTAAAAGAAGAATATGACAAGGTAGTATGGAATATACTTAAGATATTTCCGCATGGCAATAGTCCTCCAATCTACAAAAATTGAGAGATGTTGAAGACCACATAATCCTAAATGAAGGGGAACTCTCTACCTATATTATAGCACGATTTGGAAGCTCTTACAATTGAATCCAGTGATCAGTGATAGTGATTTTTTGCAGTGTTTTCTGCTATAATACTAACAGAAGAAGTAAGAGGAAATGAGGAGAAAGAATGACGAAAATAGCAGTTCTTTCAGACATACATGGGAATACAAGCGCCTTGGAAGCTGTACTGGATGATGCAAAAGCGGAAACGGTAGATGAGTACTGGCTTTTAGGGGATATTCTTATGCCTGGAACAGGACGTAGAAGGATTTTGGACCTCTTGGCTAGCTTGCCCATCACTGCTAGAGTTCTTGGAAATTGGGAGAATAGTCTCTGGCGAGGCCTGCATCGCAAGCTAGATCTAACAAAAGCTAGTCATCGCTATCTCCTACGCCAATGCCAGTATATCTTAGAAGAGATTAATCCTGAAGAAATCGAAGACCTCCACAATCAACCCATGCAAGTTCATCGTTGGTTCGGTGATTTGACGGTAGGAATCACTCATCATCTTCCTGATAAAAACTGGGGTAGAGAGTTGATTCATACGGGAAAACAAGAAGATTTTGATAGGTTGGTGACGGAACCGCATGCCTCTATCGCAGTATATGGCCATATTCACCAACAGTTGCTTCGTTATGGAAGTGACGGACAGTTGCTTCTCAATCCAGGATCAATTGGGCAACCCTTCTTTTTAGATGCGCAGTTGCGTAAGGACCTACGTGCCCAGTATATGATCTTAGAGTTTGATGAGACAGGCTTAGCTGATGTTGATTTTCGTCGAGTGGATTATGATGTAGAGGCTGAGTTGCAGCTGGCTAAGGATTTAAAGCTTCCTTATTTTCAGGTCTATTATGAAAGTTTGGTAAATGGGATTCACCACACTCATAATCAGGAACTTCTGTATGAAATTGCTCAAGAACAAGGGCATGATGCCGAGTTGGATGCATGGTTGGATAGTGGTAATAATTGACATTACAACGTAAAAGGGTATAATGGATATCAGATAGGATGTGAAAGGAGGAGAAGATGCAAATTTCAAGTCGATTTACCATTGCGACGCATATGTTGATTATCATCGCTCTAGAAGGGAAGAAAACAAAAGTTACCAGTGATTTTTTGGCTGCTAGTGTTGGGGTCAATCCAGTTATTATCCGTAAAACCTTGTCCCAACTCAAAAATGCAGAGCTGATATCGGTTGCGCGTGGAGCGGGCGGTACCGAGATTATCAAAGATCTAAATGAGATCACGCTTTTAGACGTCTATCAAGCGGTAGAATGCCTTGGAAAAACTGGTAAACTCTTTAGTTTCCATGATAATCCCAACCCCAACTGTCCAGTAGGGGCCAATATTCATGAAGTTTTAGATCAAAAATTGCTAGATATCCAATTAGCGATGGAAAACCAGCTTCGTCAGACGAGTTTGGCTCAGGTTGTGGCAGATGCAGAAGCAAGAATAGTAAAATAAGAGGGCTAGGCTCCTCTTTTTCTATTACCATAATTCATAATTATGGTACAATGTAGTCATCAAAGGAGGAGACTATGTACTTTATTACAGGATTTTTCGTCCTACTTTTTTTGATTTCATTTTTTAGGGACAATCGCAGTCTCTGGAATCCAGCTCTCTTGCTTTTATCTCTGCTCTTTTCTTACCTGTCTATTGCCAATCTTTTTTATGAAGCTGGACAGGAAGAAGTGCACATGATTTTTTTTGCAGTGATTTTTCTCCTGCTGCCTCTTTTAGTTTTTCTAAGTGGTTTTTTCCTTATTTATAATGGATTTGTGTTATTGAAAAAAGAAGGGAAATCCAAGGCAAATTATTTGTCTCTGGGGCTAGGGTGCGTGATTCTGTTCTTTTTTGTGATCATGGCGATTCGAATGAGCGATACCAATGGCTTGTTCTACACCAATCATCTAGTGAATATTTTCTTTTTCTTTCTGATTTATTCGTATTTGATTTTCGGCTTTGCCTTTGCAGGATTTCTGCTTTATTCTATTCTGTATCTTTTTATTCCTAAGAAAAAACATTATGATTTTATCATCATTCACGGGGCAGGCTTGTTGAATGGAGAAAAAGTAACTCCCTTGCTCAAGAGTCGTATTGACAAGGCTGTAGAGGCTTATCGTCAGTCGTCCAATCCCAACGTTAAACTCATCGCCAGTGGAGGTCAAGGTGGGGACGAGAAGATTTCCGAAGCTCGGGCAATTTGTAATTATTTGCTGGAAGAAACGGATGTTCCGAGAGAAGCCATTCTCCTAGAGGAAAGCTCGACCACGACCTATGAGAATCTTCTCTTCTCAAAAGAAATGGGAGAGAAACTGGTGGCAAGTCCACGTTTTCTCTTTGTAACCAATGACTACCATGTTTTTCGGACCAGTACCTATGCTAGACAACTCCGTATGAAAGGAGATGGCTTGGCTTGTCGGACAGCTGGTTATTATATTCCCTCAGCCTTTATTCGTGAGTATGTAGCTCTTTGTGTAAAAATGAAATGGCTCTTTGTTGCCTTTTATATTTTATTAATTTTAGCTCTGATTTTCTCTTATAGAGGTGTTCTATGGTAATATGTAAAATTCATATTGTAATTCTTGTTAGAATCTCTAAAAGATCTTGTAGTAACCCTAAGGGAAAAATTGTCACTAGTAATGAAAGAGCAGGGTAAGTGATTGTGAGTGCGGTTTTTGGAACGGCTTTATGATTGCTCGTCAATCAATTGAACAATTTCTAACCTAGTTGCAGATTTTCAGAGAGAGTCAAAAATAGGCAACTGAATATGAGTAGACTAGAATTTTACAGTCAACGACAAATAAAAATGTGAACAGCAACAGAGGTTCACATTTTCTTTTTGGTCTATGGCAAAATGGCTTTTAGTTCCTTCAGGATAGTTTGTAAGGTTACGATCGCTTGTTCTCCTTGTTGCGGTTGGTAGAGTAGTTGGAAATAGTCGCGAATAGTTTCTTCAAATTGTTTGGGGAGGAGGGCGCAATTGTTCTTAGCATAGTCGAGCATTCGTTTTTCACCGGGATGAGTTTGCTCATTGAGGGCAAACAGCAAGTCAAAGTAGGAAGCAAAAAATTCACTTGTACGATGATTCATGCTAAGAAGATCTTGACGTTTGATAGCTTTTTCGATTTGATGAGAGAAGGCAGGCATGGTCTGGTCTAGCAAAAGGAGTTGCCTTTCAATGATATGTTTTTTAAGTTCCTGAGGATAGGGAATCTGGTAAGTCTTTTGAAGCGAAGCATAGCGTCCATTCGGGTCGTATAGAATCTTGCTGTGGAGTAGATTATGCCACATACAGGTTGTATAAGCATTTTGAGCTTGATGCTGAAAAACAGTTGAGTTCAGTTCTTGTTCAAACGACTCCAGCGAACGATAAATCAACTCGATTTCGATACCGTTGTTTAGTACGCAGTCATCTTCTAATTCCCAAAACTGGTTTCCAATTTCCATATAAGAACAATACTTACTCAAGATATCTCGTCGAATCGCCTCATCAATAGAAGAGTTTAGATAGACATAAACGTCATAGTCAGAATTTTGATCGTAGGCTTGTCCTGCACGAGAACCACCAAGAGCGATAGCTTCTACTTGCTCCAGTTGAGAGAATTCTTTGTAAAGTTCGTGGATCATTACTTTTCTCCTTTTTATTTTACGATTTTAAATGTGTTGTTAGTTCTAATAAATTACCTTCGGGATCAGATACAACTGCTTCATAGTACCCGTCACCAGTTGTTCTTGGACCGGATTGAATAGAAAAACCATCTTCTTCAAAGCGTTTTGCAAATGTATCAACATCCACTTTGTCTCCTACAGCAATAGCTAAATGGTAAAATCCAAAACCATTTTTATTCTTTTCTACGATATCTGGGCGATGACAAAGTTCTAAACGTGCACCATTTTCAAAATTCAAAAAGTAAGATGAGAATTCCGTTTTAGGATTATAATATTTTTTCGTTGCAACGGCATTAAAGTATTTCTCATAAAAAGATTTCATTTTTTCTAAGTCATTTACCCAAACACCTACGTGTTCAATAGAGATTGTCATTGTGTTATCCTTTCTTGTTAAGTTATAGCTATCTTTGATAAAATATCAAACGATAAGATAAAATGGAATAAGGAGTGAAGTCAATACATCCGAAGCGCTTTTTTCAATTTTTCCCTTTGTAGAAAATATGTTCTATCGAGTATCTTCTTTGAACCATAAAAAGCAAAGAAATCACGATAATGTCCACGACAATAAAATCTTAAAGGGAACTAGACTTGTTCAAGAGTATAATGGTATTTCCCGTCAGATTGATAATCCTTTTCCTAGATACTAGCAGATACCGCCAATGCGATTTTTCTATCTTCTAATTTATCTCCCCCATTTTTTACCATAGAACCAACTACAAATTAATATAGCGTCTATCCATTTTTTTAATAACGACGGACTAGAGAAATTAAATATAGGAAATTGAAAAACTAAGTTTTGATGTGATTCAACTAATGTTTACTCTCTTTATATAATTCGTGAATTGTATATTCTTCTGGAGATTTCCTTATTCCAAGATCTATTGATAATTGAATGTTCCATTTATATTTTCCACTAATTATTGACATGGTATAGCCAAAACCACTTTTTCTAGGTGAAATACCTATTTTTCCACCGATTCATAAGCCAATTGACTGTTAAAAAGTTCTTATCGATATTTTTCTACACTATTAATTATTTTCAGCCCACTCATGCATGATAAACATCAGGAATAGAAAGAACAAAAGATAGAACGGATAAACTGAAATATTGGTGACATCACTTAGGATTCCAAAAAGCTTTGGTATAAAGGCGGAACCGATATAGGCAGAAGCCATCTGAATGCCGATTAAACTCTGACTATTTTCCCTTCCAAAACGCTCTGGAGTAGAATGGATAATGCTTGGATAAATCGGTGCACAACCAAGGCCGATAGTAGCAAGCCCTATTAAGGCAATTGTATAATGAAAACTGAAGGTAAGGAGAATCAGACCTATGAAGATTAAAATGAACCCTAGGCGAATCATATTTTTATCTTCAAGTTTTTCTGCAATAAAACCAGAAATTGCTCTGCCACCAGTGATTCCTATGTAAAATATTGAAGCAAAGGATGTTGCCGTTTCTGCCGGAATATCTTTGACCACATTCAACCAACTAGCTACCCAAAGTCCGGTCGTCTGTTCAAGAGCGCAGTATCCAAAAAAACAAAGCAAAATTTGAGGGGCACCTTGAAGTTTTAAGGCTTGGGAAATTGAAAGAATATCCCTATTATCTTCTAAGTCCATCCCTTGTTCTTTTGCAGTCCATAAGGGTAAAGAAATAAATATAATAGTTGTTAATATAACCTGTATGATTCCAATGATTCTGTAACCGACAGGCCAGTCGTAACCACTTGACAAAATCATTCCCATGATATAAGGACCGATAGAAGCCCCTATCCCCCACATACAATGTAGCCAAGATAGATGCTTAGAAGAAAAATGCAATGCTACATAGTTATTCAGTGCGCTATCAACTGCTCCTGCACCAAGACCATAGGGGATAGCCCATAGGCACAGCTGCCAATATTCTTGACAAAAAGAAAAACCAAATAAGGATAAAGCAGTTAGCCCTACCGAAACTGCTGTCACTCTAGCTGTAGAAAATTTATGAATTACTCTATCTGCATTTAAAGAAGAAATTATTGTACAAACAGAAATAATCAGAAAGATGGAGCCTGCCCCGGTAATAGTTGAATTTAAGCCACGATACATATTTGGTCAAGCGCTTCCTAAAATAGCATCAGGTAAGCCTAAACTAATAAAAGCCAGGTAGATAACCGCTAACAACAACGAAATCATTTAGTTCTCCTTGTTAGATTGCTCTTCTTTTGATTTCTAGAATCTTGTTTTTTCCAATTGATTGAACTCCGTTCAGTATGAACGGGTCTATCTCAGTCAATCTTTCAAGGATTGGTTGGAATTCTTTAGGAAGATAGGTGTCAGAAATTTTTATATTTTCTTGTAAAGATGGACAATAATATGCAATAGCATCTGGAGCAATGACTGATGTTAATGCTGTTATCTGATTTAACAAAAGAAATGTGAAGTCATTTGAACGTGATTGGCGATCTGCAGGTTTATATCCATTCATGAGATAGCCAACTTCCCCTGCAAAACCATTTCTTCCACGATGTAATCTTTTGTTGATGATAATACCAGAACCAGCAAAATCTGTATCTGGCTGATAAAGAAGAGCCAATGTTCTAAATTCTGGGTGAACACTACAATAACCAAGAGAAGCAACATTAACATCATTCTCTAAAACAATGGGTATCGTTGTAAGGGATGAAAGTGACGTTAGAAGATTTTTTTGATTGATATGTTCAAAATCAGAATAGATAATTTCTCCTTGTTCTCCAATAATACCAGGAAAACTAAGCACTAATACCTGAATCAGTGGATCACTAGTAATTAGTTTTTTTACTACATTGCGAATTTCATCTAATGTCCCTGTGGGACTTACTAAAATTTGTTCATAAACTGAATGGCCTCCCAGATTAAATGAGTTTGCACGTATTCTGTATTGAGAAAAGATGTGACTAAGAATAATAGTTCCAATATGGATATGATCTTCTCTTAATTGATACAATTTTGACTTTCTACCACCAGTTGAACAGGCATTCCCTACAAATTCAATCTCTTCACTATTCTCTAATATTTGTAAGATATTGGTAGTTCCCGCCAGAGAAATTCCTGTTTGACTGGATAACTGACTCTTGGTCCATGTTCCTCCTTGATAAAAACAGGATCGTACTTTGTGAATATTTTCTTGCTTTAAATCAATTATTTTTGCCAATTCTCTACCTTTCGACACGTCTTGTCAAAAGTATTGTAGCATATTATATTTTTGTTTGCAATAAGATATTTTTAAAAATCTTAGTTTCGTTTTCCTAATTTTAGGAGTGGTCCTCTCTTGTAGGAAAGGATAATGCTGTTTTTGATTTATGGTATCAATGTGCTTATGAAATTTTTTCCTTCTTAGTTTTGGGATGAGTGGTACAGATTTTTACGAGCATTTTATTATGATGGCAACTGGATGTAGTCTGCACTTGTATTATTTAGGACAAGTGGTATAATTAGTTATACAAATCATACTTAAAGGAGGTGGTGGTTGTGAAAGAACCAAAAGGTAAATATGCTTGGACAGCTACAGTTGGAGAAAAAGGTCAGATAGTAATACCAAAACAGGCGCGCGATGTTTTTAATATCAAACCGGGTGATACGATTCTGCTTCTTGGTGATGAAAAGCGTGGAATTGCCATACCGCCGAAGGGAGCCTTTGCTCACTTGATGGAAATTGCTTTTGAAGAGAAAGAGGATGAATAAAATGAAGTATGTTTTAGAGGTAAATGATATTACAAAAAAATACTCAGCATTTGAATTGAAACCTATAAGTTTTCATATTAAATCAGGTGAGGTTATGGGATTTGTCGGTAGGAATGGAGCAGGTAAGACTACAGCGATTAAATCCATTCTAAATCTTGTTCATCCAGATGCAGGGAATGTCCGTATTCTTGGAATGGATTATCTGGATAATGAAGATGAAATCAAACAACGAATTGGTTATGCAGTGGGAGGAACCAATTATTATAAAAGAAAAAAATTAAAGGATATTGTCGCCATTACTCGTATTTTTTATGATAACTGGGATGATGAATCGTATCGTCATTATCTTGATGCATTTAAGCTTGATGAAAATAAGAAAATTATGGAACTGTCTGAGGGGATGAAAGTAAAATTTTATCTTACTTTAGCTCTTTCTCATCATGCTAAGCTTTTGATTTTAGATGAGCCAACCAGTGGACTTGATCCAGTATCTAGAGATGAGATGAATGAAATCTTTCGAAAACTAGCAGAAAAAGGAGTAGCAATCTTGTTTTCTACTCATATTACTAGTGATTTAGAGAAGTGTGCAGATACTATTACTTATATAAAAAATGGTGAATTGCTTTTATCTGAGAGAAAAGAGGATTTTATCAGTCATTACACGAAAGAAATAGGGCAGAAATCCACACTTGAAGATATTATGGTGCATATTGAAAGGGAAGAGGTGAATTTGTGATGAGAAAACTTCTCTATAAAGAAATGAAACTAACAGCAAATCCTTTGAGCTATTGGTTTATAACTTTTTCAGCTATTACGATGATTCCAAGGTATCCTATTCTTGTCGGTTCCTTTTTTATCTGTCTTGGTATTTTTTATACTTATCAACAAGTTCGAGAATGTGATGACATCACCTACACGGTCATGTTGCCAGTTAGAAAACAAGATGTGGTTACGTCTAAATATTTATTTGTTTTATCTATCGAGTGCATAGCTTTCATATTATGTCTTTTTCTGACGATTATTCGGATGAGACTCTTAGGAGATGCCACACCGTATGTGACAAATCCGTTGATGAATGCAAATGCTGCATATCTTGGCTATATAATGCTTGTATTTGCAACCTTTAACAGTGTTTTTCTCGAAGGCTTTTTTAAAACAGCTTATAAGATTGGGAAGCCTTTTATCCTATTCTGCGCAGTCGCAACTGTTATAATATTCGTGGGAGAGATATTACACCATATTCCTGGATTAGAAAGTTTGAATGATTCTTCAAATTTGAACGTACCACAGATAGTAATATTACTTTTTGGTGTTGCCATATTTAACTTATGCACCTGGTTTTCTTATCAGAAAGCTATAAAAGACTTCGAAAGAATTGATTTATAAAATTGAATACATTAAGTGTCCGTATTTTGTCGGAGAAAATCCAATAGAAAATGGTACTGATAAAGAATTAAAAGTTGTGGAGCTGTTAGAACAGTGTTTTATATGGAAAAAATGTATGGGAAATACCAAAATTGTAGGTATCAGAGTAGCAAAATAAATTTTTATTTCCGTTTGGTACCTATGATGGTGAAATTCCTGTTGGATTTATTATGATTGGCTATGATGTTGACGATTATTGGGACAATCCGCCTGAATGAAAATATAAAAATGTGAACGAAAAATAGACGTTCACATTTCTTTTTTTTATTCTGCAGCTTGTTGCCAACGTTTTGCTAGCTTATGAGACAGGCTAGAAATGGCAAAGTTAAAGATAAAGTAAATCAAGGCAATCAGGATATAAAGACTGAAGACCTGCTCTGGTTCGAAATAACGGCCCATGAGAATTTGGCTGGCGCCAAAGAGTTCTTGTAGAGCGATAACAGAGTAGAGAAGGCTGGTATCCTTAATCACAGTTACAAACTGAGAAATGATGGCTGGCAGCATTTTTCGGATCGCTTGTGGGAGAATGATGTAGTAGAGGATTTGCGCAGAGGTGAATCCTTGCGACATTCCTGCTTCGTACTGGCCCTTGTCCACGGCATTGAGACCACCTCGGATAATCTCAGCCAGGGCTGCTGAGGTAAAGAGGGTAAAGGCAGTGATACCTGCTGGTGTGGACTTCATCTTAAACACCAAAAAGATGGTGAAAATCCAGAGGAGGTTGGGAACGTTACGTACAAACTCGATATAAATGCTGGAGATGATCCGTAAGACAGGATTTTTCCCATTTCTCATAACAGCTAGCACAGTTCCGATAAGGGTAGAGAGAATGATAGCAATCAAAGAGATGTAAAGGGTTAAGCCAAATCCTTTAAAGATAAAGACTAGGTTATCTGGGGTCAAAACTTCTAAAATAGATTCCATAGTAACCTCCTAAAGTGAATAGGCTTTTTTGTTGGCTTGCTCCATCTTACGACCAAACTGGGCAACAGGGAAGCATAGGGCAAAGTAGAGAAGAGCAGCACCTAAAAAGGCTGGAATATAATTTCCGTTGAGAGCAGACCAAGATTTAGTCACAAACATCAAGTCTACTCCAGAGATGATGGCAACTGTAGAGGTGTTCTTGATGAGGTTAACAATTTGGTTGGTTAATGGAGGGAGAATGATACGGAAGGCCTGAGGCAAGATAATCAAGCGCATGGCACTGACATAGGTAAAACCTTGGGACAAGGCGGCCTCCATCTGACCGCTAGGAATAGACTGAATCCCTGAACGAATAACCTCAGCGATATAGGCGCCGTGATAGAGTCCCACACAAAGTACAGCTGTCCAATAAATCGGAATCATGATGGTATGGTCACTGATAAGAGGCAAACCATAGAAGACGATGACAAACTGCACCAAGAGGGGAGTGTTTTGATAAAATTCGACAAAAATACGAGCCAAAACGCGCAAGAATGGGCGTTTGCTGGTTGACATGGCTCCGAAGAAGATGCCCAAAACCATGGCGAGGATAAAGGAACCAATCGCTAGGGCAAGAGTGAAGAGGAAACCATTGAAAAATTGTCCAAAATCCTGAAAATAGGCTGTCCAAGATGATAAATCTGTCATGGGGTGTCCTCCTTAATCTGCTATGTGGCTAGATGGTTTGAGCTTGTAACGGTCATAGAGTTTCTGCAAACTACCATCCTTGCTCCATTTAGTGACCAAGGTATCAAGATAGTCGTTTAGTTCCGTGTTTGATTTCTTGGTGACGATACCGTAGTCAGATGGCTTAAAACTATCATCTAGTAGTTCTGTCCGTTTACTAATGTAGCCAGACAGGATAGAACGGTCTACAGAAAAGGCATCAATACGGTGAGCGTGAAGGGAAGTAATCAATTCTGGGTAGGAACCAAGCTCGACGAATTTAAAGGTTAGACCTTTCTTTTTGCCCAGTTCAGTAATCAAGCCCTGGGTGATGGATCCTTGGGCAACCCCAATAGTTTTACCGTTTAGGTCCTCAATGCTTTTGATATTGGCAGATTTATTGACCAAAAAACCAGAAGCGTCCGTATAGTAGGGAATGGTGAAGTTGTAGAGTTTTTTACGTTCTTCTGTGATGGTAAAGGTCGCGATATCCAAATCGACCTGTTCATTGTCAAGAAGTGGGCCACGGGTTTGAGCGGTAACAGGAACGTAGCGAATCTTGACCTTAAGCTCATCTGCTACCATCTTGGCCAAGTCCGTTTCGATACCAGAATAAGTACCGGTCTTGGGGTCCTTGTAGCCAAAATTCGGAACGTCTTGTTTGACACCAACAACTAGTTCGCCCCTTTTTTGAATGTCTGCGACGCTAGTATCGGCCTGGACTGGTTTGGCAGCAGCAAGGCTGAAAAGGCTAATCAATAATGCGGATAAAAAGAATTTCTTTTTCATAGGCGCCTCCTTATTTGACTTTGTCACTTTCGTGGTTGATAATTTTGCTGAGGAATTGTTGGGCACGAGGTTCGCTTGGATTGTCAAAAAAGTCATCGACATCTGTCGTATCCACCAAAACTTCTCCGTCGGCCATAAAGATAATGCGGTCCGCAACCTCTCGAGCAAAGCCCATTTCGTGGGTAACGATGATCATGTTCATCCCGTCATGTGCCAGCTTCTGCATAACTGCTAGAACATCTCCGATGGTTTCAGGGTCAAGAGCAGATGTTGGCTCATCAAAGAGGAGGAGCTCCGGATGCATGGCAAGACCACGTGCGATGGCGATTCTCTGTTTTTGTCCACCAGATAGCATAGCTGGATAGGAATCTTTCTTGTCCCACATGTTTACAAATTCCAGATATTTTTGGGCTGTTTTTTCAGCTTCTTTTTTATCAATTCCTAGAACTTTAACGGGCGCAAGTGTCACGTTTTCTAACACTGTTTTGTGTGGATAAAGGTTAAAATGTTGAAAAACCATGCCGACTTCCTTACGAAGAGGAACTAAATCTTTCTGGCTAGCACCTGCTACTTGGTGTCCATTGACCAAGAGACTACCTTTGTCAACAGCCTCCAAACCATTAATCGTACGGATAAGAGTGGACTTCCCAGAACCAGAAGGTCCAAGCAGGACAACAACTTGTCCTTTTTCAAAACGGAGATTGATGTCGCGGAGTGCGTGGTAGTCTCCGTAATATTTTTCGACGTTTTTAAATTCTACTAAAGCCATGAGAGATCTCCTTTGTGTTAGATTTTATAACATGATTCTACACCAAAAGATTTGTCTTGTCAAATAATATCAGAAAAAAGTTAGTAAAATTTTTGTACAAAGCAATCTGGATAGAGAAAACGTCTAAATCATGTTATAATGAAGCAATAGAATTCTTAGAAAGAGTGGATGTCTTTTTGATAACACCTACTTATGAATGGCAGTTTGCCCCGCAGGTTGAAGATGCGGATTTTACAAAGATAGCCAAGAAGGCTGGACTGGGTCCTGAGGTGGCGCGGTTATTATTTGAAAGAGGAATTCAGGACGAAGAAAGCCTGAAGAAGTTTTTAGAACCTTCCTTAGAGGACTTGCATGACCCTTATCTGCTCCATGATATGGACAAGGCAGTGGAACGGATTCGTCAGGCTATTGAAGAAGGGGAGAATATCCTCGTTTATGGGGATTATGATGCGGATGGTATGACTTCGGCTTCGATTATTAAGGAAAGTTTGGAACAACTTGGTGCCGAGTGCCGTGTTTACCTGCCCAATCGTTTTACAGACGGCTATGGTCCCAATGCCAGTGTTTACAAATACTTTATCGAGCAAGAGGGGATTTCCTTGATTGTGACAGTGGACAATGGAGTTGCGGGTCACGAAGCCATTGAACTGGCCCAATCTATGGGGGTAGATGTCATTGTGACTGACCACCATTCCATGCCTGAAACCCTGCCAGAAGCCTATGCGATTGTTCACCCCGAGCATCCGGATGCGGACTATCCTTTCAAACAGTTAGCTGGTTGCGGAGTGGCCTTAAAGCTAGCTTGTGCCCTTTTAGAAGAAGTACAAGTGGAGTTGCTTGATTTGGTCGCCATCGGAACTATTGCCGATATGGTGAGTCTGACGGATGAAAACCGTATCTTGGTTCAATATGGTCTGGAAATGTTGGGGCATACTCAACGCATCGGGTTACAAGAAATGTTGGACATGGCTGGGATTGCTGCCAACGAAGTAACAGAAGAAACGGTTGGTTTCCAGATTGCCCCTCGTTTAAATGCCTTAGGCCGCTTGGACGATCCCAACCCAGCCATTGATTTGCTGACTGGGTTTGACGACGAGGAGGCTCATGAGATTGCCCTTATGATTCACCAGAAAAATGAAGAACGCAAGGAAATCGTTCAATCTATCTATGAAGAAGCCAAGACCATGGTGGATCCTGAGAAGAAGGTACAAGTCCTAGCCAAAGAAGGTTGGAATCCTGGAGTTCTAGGAATCGTTGCTGGGCGCTTGCTGGAAGAATTGGGGCAGACAGTCATCGTTTTTAATATAGAGGATGGTCGTGCCAAGGGTAGTGCTCGTAGTGTGGAAGCGGTCGATATTTTTGAAGCCTTGGATCCCCATCGAGAGCTCTTCATCGCCTTTGGAGGTCATGCTGGAGCGGCAGGTATGACGCTAGAAGTGGAGAAACTTTCAGATTTATCTCAGGTCTTGGAGGACTATATCCGTGAGAAAGGATCAGACGCTAGTGGTAAGAACAAGTTAAATCTAGATGAGGAGTTGGATTTAGAGACACTTAGCTTAGAAACGGTTAAAAGTTTTGAACGTTTGGCACCTTTTGGGATGGACAATCAGAAACCTGTTTTTTACATCAGGAATTTCAATGTCGAGAGTGCTCGCAGTATGGGGGCGGGAAATGCTCACCTCAAACTAAAAATTTCTAAGGGAGAAGCGAGTTTTGAAGTGGTGGCTTTTGGTCAGGGTAGATGGGCGACGGAGTTTGCTCAAACAAAAAACCTAGAATTGGCAGTCACCCTGTCTGTCAACCAATGGAATGGTCAAACTGCTCTCCAGTTGATGATGGTGGATGCGCGTGTAGAGGGTGTTCAACTCTTTAACATTCGTGGGAAGAATGCAGCCTTGCCAGAAGGGGTTCCAGTCTTGGACTTTGCTGGAGAATTACCAGAATTAGCGACCAGTGAAGCGGTTGTTGTGAAAACCATTCCTGAGGATATTACCCTGCTTAAGGCCGTTTTTCAGGAAAAAAATTTCTCTGCGGTTTATTTCAAGAATGACATTGACAAGGCCTACTACCTAACAGGTTATGGGACTAGAGAGCAGTTTACCAAATTGTACAAAACCATTTACCAATTCCCAGAATTTGACATACGCTACAAACTTAAGGACTTAGCAGCCTATCTCAATATCCAACAAATCTTGCTGGTCAAGATGATTCAAGTATTTGAGGAACTGGGCTTTGTAACTATCAAAGATGGTGTCATGACTGTCAATAAAGAAGCGCCGAAAAGGGAAATTGCTGACAGTCAGATATATCAAAATCTCAAACAAACTGTAAAAATTCAAGAAATCATGGCGCTGGGTACCGTGCAAGAAATTTATGACTTTTTAATGGCAGAAAACTAGAAGATAGGAAAGAGTTGGGCAACCAGCTCTTTTTTGAAAACAAATCTTCATTTTGAAAATCATCAAAAAAATGGTATAATGGTAGGAAAAGATTCGGCTGAAAGTTTTAGAACTTTTAGAATAAGAGGGTAAATCTACCCTATAATCAAGATAAACTAAGGTTTCGGAGGGAAAATGAGTAATATCAGTTTAACAACACTTGGTGGTGTACGTGAAAATGGGAAAAATATGTATATCGCTGAAATCGATGGATCTATTTTTGTTTTGGATGCAGGGCTTAAATACCCTGAAAATGAACAACTAGGGGTTGACGTCGTCATTCCAAATATGGACTATCTTTTTGAAAATAGCGACCGTATCGCTGGGGTCTTCTTGACCCACGGGCATGCGGATGCCATTGGTGCTCTGCCTTACCTTTTGGCAGAAGCGAAGGTGCCTGTGTTTGGCTCTGAGTTGACCATTGAGTTGGCGAAACTCTTTGTTAAAGGAAATGATACGGTTAAGAAATTCAATGACTTCCATGTGATTGATGAGGATACAGAGATTGATTTTGGAGGGACTGTGGTTTCCTTCTTCCGTACAACTCACTCTATCCCAGAAAGTTTGGGAGTTGTCTTGAAAACAAGTGAAGGTAGCATCGTTTATACAGGTGACTTCAAATTTGACCAGACAGCTAGTGAATCCTATGCGACAGATTTTGCCCGTTTGGCAGAAATTGGCCGTGATGGTGTCTTGGCGCTCCTTAGTGATTCTGCGAATGCAGATAGCAATATCCAGGTGGCAAGCGAGAGTGAAGTTGGAGATGAAATTACCCAGACCATTGCAGACTGGGAAGGTCGTATTATCGTTGCAGCAGTTGCCAGCAACCTTTCTCGTATCCAGCAGGTTTTTGATGCTGCTGCGGATACAGGTCGCCGAGTTGTTTTGACTGGATTTGATATTGAAAATATCGTCCGAACAGCGATTCGTCTCAAAAAATTGTCTCTAGCTAACGAAAGTCTCTTAATCAAACCCAAAGAAATGTCTCGTTTTGAAGATCATGAGTTGATTATCCTTGAGACTGGTCGTATGGGGGAGCCTATCAATGGACTTCGTAAGATGTCTATCGGACGCCACCGTTATGTGGAAATCAAAGATGGAGACTTGGTTTATATCGTAACCACTCCATCTATCGCCAAAGAAGCCGTCATGGCGCGTGTTGAAAACATGATCTACCAAGCTGGTGGTGTGGTGAAACTCATTACCCAAAGCTTGCGAGTATCTGGACACGGGAATGCGCGTGATTTGCAGTTGATGATCAATCTCTTGCAACCAAAATACCTCTTCCCTATTCAAGGGGAGTACCGTGAGTTGGATGCGCATGCCAAGGCTGCCATGGCAGTTGGAATGTTGCCAGAGCGTATCTTCATTCCTAAAAAGGGAACGACCATGTCCTACGAACACGGAGACTTTGTCCCAGCTGGAGCAGTTTCTGCAGGTGATGTCTTGATTGATGGAAATGCCATCGGGGATGTTGGAAATGTGGTCCTTCGTGACCGTAAGGTCTTGTCAGAGGATGGAATCTTTATCGTGGCGATCACTGTCAACCGTCGTGAGAAGAAAATTGTGGCTAAGGCCCGTGTTCACACGCGTGGATTTGTTTATCTCAAGAAGAGTCGCGATATTCTCCGTGAAAGTTCAGAATTGATTAACCAAACGGTAGAAGAGTATCTTCAAGGTGATGACTTTGACTGGGCAGATCTCAAAGGCAAGGTTCGTGATAATCTGACCAAGTACCTCTTTGATCAAACCAAGCGCCGTCCAGCAATCTTGCCAGTCGTGATGGAAGCAAAATAATAAGCAGAATACCTACAGAAAAAGTCGAATTTCGGCTTTTTCTTATAGAATAGTATAAAGGAGAAAACCATGGCAGTTATGAATATTGAGTATTACTCAGAAGTTTTGGATATGGAGTGGGGCGTTACCGTACTCTATCCAGATGCTAGTCGGGTGACTAAACCAGATTGCACAGATATTCCTGTTCTTTATCTTTTGCACGGAATGTCAGGAAATCAAAATAGCTGGCTCAAGCGAACCAATGTCGAGCGTTTGTTGCGCGGGACTAATCTCATTGTCATCATGCCCAATACTAGCAATGGCTGGTACACAGATACCCAGTACGGTTTTAACTACTTTACTGCCCTAGCAGAAGAGTTGCCTCAGGTTATGAAACGTTTCTTCCCCAATATGACCAGCAAGCGAGAAAAGACCTTCATAGCAGGTCTCTCCATGGGAGGTTATGGTTCCTTTAAGCTGGCTCTCGCAACCAATCGTTTTTCTCATGCGGCTAGTTTTTCTGGTGCGCTTAGTTTTCAGGAATTCTCTCCTGAAAGTCAGGATCTGGGGTCACTTGCCTACTGGCGAGGAGTTTTTGGAGAGATTAAAGACTGGACAGCTAGTCCTCATTCGCTTGAAAGCATGGCTGCGAAATCGGATAAAAAGACCAAACTATGGGCTTGGTGTGGGGAGCAAGACTATCTCTACTCTGCCAATAATCTCGCAGTGAAAAACCTCAAAAAACTTGGTTTTGAGGTGACCTATAGTCATAGTCCAGGTAAGCACGAGTGGTACTACTGGGAAAAACAATTGGAGTGTTTTTTAGCTACATTACCAATTGACTTTGTTTTGGAAGAGCGCTTATCTTAGTTTTAGGTTTCTTTCAGTTTTTTTGAGTAAAATAGAGAATCTATCTTGATCAAGTAGAATGTGATTTTAAGATAGGTTCTTATTTTTATGAAAGGTGGAGCGTCATGTTCTGGATTATTCGATTATTCTTCCGATTTCTGTTGGGAATTTGGCGTTTCTTCTGGCGTCTGGTTTGGACTGTGGTCATTCTACTGCTCATTGCCTTTGGAGTGGTTTGGTATCTGTCTGGTGATTTTCATTCTGCTGTCAATCAGGTTGAAAAAATGAGCAAGATTGGTCAAGGTGGCTGGAATCAATGGAGGGAGATGGGAACGCTGGAAGTCTTGTCTCAGACAGACAGTCACCAACATGCAGAAGGAAAGTGGGCTCAGACCTCAGCTCGCATCTATATTGAGCCTCAAATGGATGAGACCTTCCAAGGTGCCTATGCAGAAGCTATAAAAAAACTGGAATCAAACGGGAGCCTTTACCTTTGAGGTGGTTGCGGATCCTAGCCAGGCAGATATTGTGGCAAGTGAGATGAATGATGGCTCGACCGCTGTAGCTGGTCAAGCCGAGAGTCAAACCAATTTGTTGACCAATCAATTTATATCTGTAACAGTTCGCCTGAATCACTATTATCTATCCAATCCAAACTATGGTTATTCTTATGAACGAATCGTGCACACGGCGGAGCACGAGCTGGGGCATGCCATCGGTTTGGATCATACCAACGAAACTTCTGTCATGCAGCCAGCAGGTTCCTACTATGGAATTCAGCCTCGGGATGTGACAGCTGTTCAAGAACTCTATACCAGTAGCGACTAGATGAAGTCGGTACAATCTAAAATAAAATCAAGGCTCCTCCATCAAGCGATTGGTGGGGCTTTTTGTTCGTCCTGCTACAGCCTTTTTGCTATAATGGAACTATGAATAACTTGATCAAATCAAAACTAGAGCTCCTGCCGACCAGCCCTGGTTGTTACATTCACAAGGATAAAAATGGCACTATTATCTATGTAGGAAAGGCTAAAAATCTGCGCAATCGCGTGCGATCCTATTTCCGTGGCAGTCATGATACCAAGACGGAGGCTCTGGTGTCTGAAATTGTGGATTTTGAATTTATCGTCACTGAGTCCAATATTGAGGCACTTCTCCTAGAAATCAACCTGATCAAGGAAAATAAGCCTAAGTACAATATCATGCTCAAGGATGACAAGTCTTATCCCTTCATCAAAATCACCAATGAGCGCTATCCTAGCTTGATTATCACCCGTCAGGTCAAAAAGGACGGTGGTCTCTACTTTGGTCCCTATCCAGATGTGGGGGCAGCCAATGAAATCAAGCGACTCTTGGATCGGATTTTCCCTTTTCGTAAGTGTACTAATCCACCGTCTAAGGTTTGTTTTTACTACCATATCGGCCAGTGTATGGCCCATACTATCTGTAAAAAAGATGAGGCTTATTTCAAGTCCATGGCTCAGGAGGTTTCTGATTTCCTAAAAGGGCAGGATGACAAAATCATCGATGACCTCAAGGGCAAGATGGCAAAGGCGGCTCAAAGTATGGAATTTGAACGTGCAGCGGAATACCGTGACCTGATTCAGGCCATTGGAACGCTTCGGACCAAGCAACGGGTTATGGCAAAAGATTTGCAAAATCGGGATGTCTTTGGCTACTATGTGGACAAGGGCTGGATGTGTGTGCAGGTTTTCTTTGTCCGTCAGGGCAAGCTCATTGAGAGGGATGTCAATCTCTTCCCCTACTACAATGATCCGGATGAGGACTTCTTGACCTATGTGGGACAATTCTATCAAGAAAAATCTCACCTGCTTCCCAATGAGGTGCTGATTCCGCAGGATATCGATGAAGAAGCAGTCAAGGCCTTGGTGGATACCAAGATTCTCAAACCCCAACGTGGGGAGAAAAAACAACTGGTCAATCTAGCCATAAAAAATGCTCGTGTTAGTCTGGAGCAGAAGTTCAATCTGCTAGAAAAATCTGTTGAAAAGACCCAAGGAGCTATTGAAAATCTGGGACGCTTGCTCCAAATCCCGACCCCAGTACGTATCGAATCCTTTGATAACTCTAATATCATGGGAACAAGTCCTGTTTCAGCTATGGTGGTCTTTGTCAATGGCAAACCAAGTAAAAAAGACTACCGAAAGTACAAGATAAAAACGGTTGTCGGTCCAGATGATTATGCCAGTATGCGTGAAGTCATTCGCAGGCGTTATGGTCGAGTTCAACGAGAAGATTTAACTCCGCCAGATTTGATTGTGATTGATGGGGGACAAGGTCAAGTCAATATCGCAAAGCAAGTCATCCAAGAAGAGCTAGGTTTGGATATCCCAATTGCAGGTCTGCAAAAGAATGATAAGCACCAAACCCATGAACTGCTCTTCGGAGATCCACTGGAAGTGGTAGAGTTATCTCGCAATTCTCAGGAATTTTTCCTGCTCCAACGCATCCAAGATGAGGTGCACCGCTTTGCTATCACTTTCCACCGCCAACTGCGCTCCAAAAACTCCTTTTCATCACAACTGGATGGGATTGACGGTCTAGGACCTAAACGCAAGCAAAATCTCATGAAACATTTTAAGTCTCTCACTAAAATCAAGGAAGCCAGTGTGGATGAGATTGTCGGAGTTGGGGTGCCAAGGGCAGTCGCAGAAGCTGTTCAGAGAAAGTTGAACCCTCAGGAAGAAGTGGAATGGGCTCAAGTAGCGGAAGAGAGAGTAGATTACCAAACGGAAGGAAATCATCATGAACCATAAAATCGCAATTTTATCAGATATTCATGGCAATGTGACTGCATTAGAAGCGGTGATTGCAGAATCTTCGGCGGATTTAGATGATTAATATATAAATAAAAGGCCGTAAAAACGGTCTTTTGTGGTATAATGGGAAAGAAGTGAACCAGAATGGAGTGTCAATTATGATACCTTTAGAAAAATCAAATCCGTCTGAAGTTGAGAAAATTTGCTTGGAATTATATAAAAAAATGAGTTTTCAAGGTTATCCTGAATTTAAAAATGATTTAAATAGTTGGGTAGCTAGTAATGTACCAGAGCTAGCAAGTGAAAGGGATGCTTTTCTAAAGATAATGATAGGTGAGTATTCATTTTTAGAGAATCTTAAAGAATTGTTGGATAATTTCGTAGATGAAGAACCTAGATTAGCAGAGTATCTAAAAAAATCTTATGGAAAGATAGATTCGAGATTAAGGAAGAAATTAATTGATTTAAAGAACGTTTCGGTATGCCCGTATTGCAATCGTAATTATATAAACTCAACATATAAAATACTTCATTGTAATAATTGTAATCAAGACTTATTTATAATTGATGAGGTTGAAAAAGAATGTCCGGGTTGCAAGCAAGAAATTAGTGGTCAGACTAAAGTAGTAAACACTGCTCAACTAGACCACTTTTTTCCAAAAGACAGCTATCCACTATTTGCGGTTTCATTTTATAATTTAATTCCTAGTTGTTATAGTTGTAATCATGTGAAATCAAATAAGGATTTAGAATATAATCCTTATGATACTAGTTTTCCATTCGATGATGTAAAGTTTACATACATTCCAAAGTCTGTCGATGAGATTAAAATCAAAATTGTTTCTTGTGATATTAACTTTGAAAATGGAATTCGTGATTTGGGTATAGAGGAGCTATATCAAAGCCACATTGATGTGGTCAATGAATTGATTTGGAAAAAAGAAGTATATACAGATAGTTATAGAGAGGGTTTGTCAGAAATCTTAAATCAAACAAACCTTGAATTGAGCAAGGCTGAGGTGAATCGCTTTATAACAGGTCACTACACAGACAAAGAAAATTATGGGAAAAGACCACTTTCAAAAATGGTTACAGATATTAGCAAAGAAATTGGACTAGTAGGAGAAGAAGAATGAAATTAATTGCTTTGGTGATTAAACAGTATGATGAGCTTTTTAAGAATCAGATTTTTAATTTTTCAGATGAATATAAAGTAAATTTTGATTTTGAAACGAATGAATTAAAAATTGATAAAAATCCAGATTATATTGAAAATTTTTATGGAAGATCAGTTAATAATATTAGTTTAATATCAGGGATAAATGGTAGAGGGAAGTCTAGTATATTAAATATGCTTGTACATTATGATGTATTTCAAAATAAGGAAGCTTTTATTGAAGATAAAATATATTGTTTAGTTTTAAAAAGTGAAACAGAATTATATTTTGAGTACGTTTATAATTTCTTTGATAGTAGTAAATATAGTCTTTATTTTGATGGTGAGCTGATGACTGGATTTTCTACTTTTATGGAGGGAAAAAACAAAGGGAGTATTAAGAGTTTTATATATAATTTAGAAAGTAGAGATAGTAGAAAAAATCCAAACATTTCAAGTATTATACTTGGCTTCTTACAAAGTCGTTTTAAAGAAAAACTTAAGAGGTACAGTGTATATAATAAAAATAAAAATCATCAAACTATTATTAACAGACATTTCACAGAAGCATATCCTAGCGATATTTTTGGAACTTATCAAAATTTGTATAAGGATGGACTAATTAAATCGGACCTGAAATTAAAATTGGAAATACAACTTGAAAACATAGAAGAGATATTTCCTTATATGAAATATGAGGAATATAAAAATAAGACAAAAGCCGAACGGTTTGGAGAGTTTGCCGAATTTAAAGAAGACTTTCTTGAGGGACTAGATTTAATAGAAGATGAATCAGTACGTGAAGTTTGGAGAACTATATATGACTTAAAAAAAGAGCAAAAACTAACAACTGAGTTGGATATTAACAGACAACAAAATTTTTTAATAGCCAATATAGTTTATAGATATCAAGAGGAGTTACCTAGATTATTTTTAGAATTTAATAAAAGTTTTAACAAATATTTAGATGATAAAAATCTAAGTCTTAAAAGAAAAAAAAGATTATTTTCTGAGATTGCAATTACCATGTCTACTGGAGAAACTAATCTTTTACTTTTAATTAGTGAGATTAAAAGAGTTTTATCTAATAATATTTCCCGTGATCACTACATAATTTTAATTGATGAAATAGAGACAGGTATGCACCTCGAATGGTCTAGAAGCTTAATAAACTTTTTAGTCAACTATATAAATGAAATCAACAAAATAGGGAGAATGAGCTTCCAACTCATCTTCACAACCCACTCTCCCTATATGTTATCTGATATTAAACCAGGAAATGTGATTATGCTTGAAAAGAATCAAGAAACTGTATATTCAGAAGGTAAAGTTCTTCAAAACACTTTCGCTAAGAATATACAAGAAATCATGAAGGAAAATTTGATTGATAATATTTATGGTGATTTTGCCTTAGCGAAGATTAACTCTATGATTGAAAGACTTAATGGGGAAGAGGAGCAGGAAGGAAATGAAGAAGAACTATTAAAAGAAATTCATTTAATCAGCGAGCCTATTCTTCGTAATAAATTATTAGAGATGTATGATAAGAAATACAATACCTCAGAATTTAGTATTGAAAAACAACTACAGAAGTTGAATCTGAATGAGGAACAACGCCAGCAGGTCAGAGCAATGATTGAAGAAAATATAAGTAGTGCCAATGCGGATAAATAGTATTTGTACATAAATTGTTTTAAATAGCAAAACCAAAGAATAGGAAGTGTTAAGATGAATCATAAAATCGCAATTCTCTCTGATATACATGGGAATACCACGGCCTTGCAGGCAGTGATTGCAGATGCTAAAACTCAAGGAGCCAGTGAATATTGGCTTATGGGAGACGTTTTCCTCCCTGGTCCAGGTGCAAATGACTTGGTCGCTCTGTTAAAGGAACTTCCTATTACAGCAAGTGTTCGAGGTAATTGGGATGATTGTGTCCTTGAGGCTTTAGATGGGCAATATGGCTTAGAAGACCCACAGGAAGTTCAGCTCTTGCGTATGACCCAGTTTTTAATGGAGCGAATGGCTCCCGATCAGATTGCTTGGCTGCGGAATCTGCCGATGGTTGTGAAGAAAGAAATTGATGGGTTGCATTTTTCACTCTCGCATAACCTGCCTGACAAAAACTATGGGAGTGACTTGCAGGTTGACAATGATACGGAGAAATTTGACCAGCTACTTGATGAGGAGACAGATGTAGCAATTTACGGTCATGTTCACAAGCAGTTGCTTCGTTATGGCAGTCAAGGGCAACAAATCATCAATCCAGGTACCATTGGTATGCCTTATTTTGATTGGGAGGCGTTAAAAAATCACCGTGCTCAGTATGCTGTGATAGAAGTTGAAGATGGGGAATTGGTCAATATCCTATTTCGTAAAGTCGCTTATGATTATGAGGCTGAGTTAGAATTAGCCAAGTCCAAGGAGCTTCCCTTTATCGAAATGTATGAAGAGCTACGTCGTGAAGATAACTATCAGGGGCACAATCTGGAACTTTTAGCTAGTTTAATTGAAAAGCATGGTTATGTAGAGGATGTGAAGAATTATTTTGATTTCTTGCAAAGTGAGAAATAAAGCGGGTAGTCCTTATTTTGAAGTGAGATTTGTAGTTGAATCGCTTAGAAAAGAGTCAGACGATGAGGAAAAAGAGATTGCTCAGCTATAGTTTGACATTGAAATTATTTTGTTATAGAATAGACTTAATTCTTAATCAAAAGGAGAACATTATGAAGAAAATTATTACAGCTAGTATGGCTCTTTTATCTGTTTTTGTTTTAGCAGCATGTTCAGGGAAAACAACGTCTGACTCTTCGACTAAGACTTCAAGCTCTGTAGAGAAAACTTCTTCAGAGGCCTCATCAACAATGTCTAGTTCAAAGACAGAAAATAATGAGGTTGTTTTGATCACCGATGAAGAAATTGACAATGCTAAAACTGTTGGGGATGTGAAGAAAGTCTTTGGTAAACTAGTCGACAATTATAAAAAGTATGCAGTTGAAATTGGGGAGAAAATTCCAGAGAGTGGAAAAGAAGCATATAACGCTCAAGTTGAACCAGCACTTAAGTCTATGGAGACTGTAAGAGAGTCATTTAACGAAAACCTTTCAAGTATTGGTTCTGATGATACAGTAGTACCAGAACAAACTCGTACTCTATTTGTTCAACAGTTGAAAACTGGACGTGACACAATGAAGAAAGCGCTGGAGGCGGCTTATAAAGCAATTGCTCCATACACATCTGGTCAATAATATAAGGAAGTAGGTGTTCTATCGCCTGCTTTTTGATTGCTTCAAATCTAAAGCGATACCTACTTAAAGAGCTTCAAATAAATAGCAGAGAGTTTGAAAGAAGTACTAACTCTATGAAAAATATCTGCAAGCTCTTTCAAAATATGGTAGAATGGAAGCAGTAGAATTAGAAAAGGAAATCGATTATGAAATTTCTTGAATTAAATAAAAAACGTCATGCGACCAAGCATTTCATTGATAAGCCAGTTGACCCTAAAGATGTACGCACGGCTATTGAAATCGCAACCTTAGCCCCAAGTGCCCATAACAGCCAGCCATGGAAGTTTGTAGTCGTTCGTGAGAAAAATGCTGAATTGGCAAAATTGGCTTATGGTTCGAACTTTGAGCAGGTGTCATCAGCACCTGTAACCATTGCCCTATTTACAGATACAGACCTAGCCAAACGCGCTCGCAAGATTGCCCGCGTTGGTGGTGCGAAGAACTTCTCTGAAGAGCAACTTCAATATTTCATGAAGAATTTGCCTGCCGAGTTTGCCCGTTACAATGAACAACAGGTCAGCGACTACCTAGCTCTCAATGCAGGTTTGGTTGCTATGAATTTGGTTCTGGCTCTTACAGACCAAGGAATTGGATCTAACATTATCCTTGGTTTTGACAAATCAAAAGCCAACGAAGTTTTGGAAATCGAAGACCGCTTCCGTCCAGAACTCTTGATTACAGTGGGTTACACAGATGAGAAATTAGAACCAAGCTACCGCTTGCCAGTAGATGAAATCATCGAGAAAAGATAGAAAGAAGAAAAAATGACAGCAATTGATTTTACAGCAGAAGTAGAAAAACGCAAAGAAGACCTCTTGGCTGACTTGTTTAGCCTTTTGGAAATCAACTCAGAACGTGATGATAGCAAGGCGGATGCCCAGCATCCATTTGGACCTGGTCCAGTAAAAGCCTTGGAAAAATTCCTTGAAATCGCAGACCGTGATGGTTATCCAACTAAGAATGTCGATAACTATGCTGGACATTTCGAATTTGGTGATGGAGAAGAAGTTCTTGGAATCTTTGCCCACATGGACGTGGTGCCAGCTGGTAGTGGTTGGGACACAGATCCTTACACACCAACTATCAAAGACGGTCGTCTTTATGCGCGTGGGGCTTCAGACGACAAGGGGCCTACAACAGCTTGTTACTATGGCTTGAAAATCATCAAAGAATTGGGCCTTCCAACTTCTAAAAAAGTTCGTTTCATCGTCGGAACAGACGAAGAATCAGGCTGGGCAGATATGGACTACTACTTTGAACATGTAGGACTTGCAAAACCAGACTTTGGTTTCTCTCCAGACGCTGAATTCCCTATCATTAATGGTGAAAAAGGAAATATCACAGAATACCTTCACTTTGCAGGTGAAAATACAGGTGCTGCTCGTCTTCACAGTTTCACAGGTGGTTTGCGTGAAAACATGGTACCTGAATCAGCGACAGCAATAGTTTCAGGTGACTTGGCTGACTTGCAAGCTAAACTAGATGCCTTTGTTGCAGAGCACAAACTTAGAGGAGAACTCCAAGAAGAAAACGGTCAGTACAAGGTGACCATCATTGGTAAATCAGCTCATGGTGCTATGCCTGCTTCAGGTGTCAATGGTGCGACTTACCTTGCCCTCTTCCTTAGCCAATTTGCTTTTGAAGGACCTGCAAAAGACTACCTCGACATTGCTGGTAAGATTCTCTTGAATGACCATGAGGGTGAAAATCTCAAGGTTGCTCATGTGGATGAAAAGATGGGTTCCCTTTCTATGAATGCGGGTGTCTTCCGCTTTGACGAAGCAAGTGCTGACAATACGATTGCCCTTAACTTCCGTTATCCAAAAGGAACAAGCCCAGAGCAAATCAAATCAGTTCTTGAAAACTTGCCAGTTGCTTCTGTTAGTCTTTCTGAACACGGTCACACCCCTCACTATGTACCGATGGAAGATCCACTTGTGCAAACTTTGTTGAATGTCTATGAAAAACAAACTGGTCTTAAAGGTCACGAGCAAGTCATCGGTGGTGGTACCTTCGGCCGCTTGCTAGAACGTGGTGTTGCCTACGGTGCCATGTTCCCAGACTCAATTGACACTATGCACCAAGCCAACGAATTTATCGCCTTGGACGATCTCTTCCGAGCAGCAGCAATCTATGCAGAAGCTATCTATGAATTGATCAAATAAAACGATAGAAGTCTGAGATGTTATGCTTGGACTTCTTTTTGGAGGGAAAACAGATGTCTCAAATCGAAAGAATCAAGCAAGCCATTATGGCGGATCCGCAGAATGCCAGCTACACAGAACGCGGAATCGAACCTCTCTTTGCGGCGCCAAAAACTGCTCGCATCAATATTGTCGGTCAAGCTCCGGGGTTTAAAACGCAAGAAGCTGGGATTTATTGGAAGGATAAGAGTGGTGATCGTCTGCGTGAGTGGCTAGGTGTAGATGAAGATACCTTTTACAATTCGGGTTATTTTGCAGTTCTGCCTATGGATTTCTACTTTCCAGGGCATGGCAAGTCGGGGGATCTTCCACCTCGTACAGGTTTCGCAGAAAAATGGCATCCGCAACTCCTCAAGGAATGTCCCAATATTGAATTAACCCTTTTGATTGGTCAGTATGCCCAAGCCTATTATCTTCATGAGAAGGTTAGTGGCAAGGTAACAGAGCGAGTAAAATGCTACAAAGACTATTTGCCAGAGTATTTTCCTTTAGTTCACCCGTCACCACGAAATCAAATCTGGATGGCCAAAAATCCTTGGTTTGAATCAGAAGTGGTGCCAGATTTGAAAGCATTGGTACAAAAGATTATTAATCAATAAAGGAGAAAAACTATGGATGCCTATCAACAAGTAGCTAATACCTTGCAAGAGTTGGGAATCACCTTTGATGTGGTGGAGCACCCACCTGTATTTACGACAGAGCAGGCAGATAGCTATATTGAAGGCCTAGAAGGAGTTCGAACCAAGTCCATGTTTTTGACCAACAAAAAGAAAACCCAGTACTATCTGCTCATCATGGGTGACAAGAAACGATTGGATATGGCTGACTTTAAAGTTCAAGTGGGAGCCAATCGGATTCGCATGGCTTCAGCAGATTCTTTGGCTGAGAAAATGCAATTATCGCCAGGAACAGTATCACCTTTTGGTTTGTTAAATAATGATGAAAAAGACATTCTAGTTTATTTTGATAAGGACATTGTATCAGAGGATATCATGACTTTCCATCCCAATACTAATGAAAAAACTATCTTTATTAAAACCCAAGACTTATTCCGATTTTTAGAGGCTATTGACTTTAGCTATGAAATTTTAACACTTCCATAACAAATTTTATAGGAGAAATCATGAAAGAAATTCCATTTTCGAGTTTTTACCAAGCTTATCAGAAAGAAAACTTACACGTTCTAGATGTTCGTGAGCAGGAGGAGTATGATGCTCTTCACTTAGAAGGAGTCCAGCTTCTCCCTCTTTCTGAGTTAGCGGATCGCTACCAAGAGTTGGAACTTGACCAACTCTATTATGTCATCTGTAAGTCGGGCATTCGTTCAGCTCGTGCTTGCCAGTTCTTAGAGGAGCATGGATACAAGGTCATCAATGTCCAAGGTGGAATGACGGCCTTTGAAAATCTTTAAAGCTGTATAGCGATAGATCATAATCTTCCCTTGCTCGGTTCCAACTGAGTGAGGGATTTTATTTTTAGATAATTCTTATTTTTAAAAATATTGAAAACATTCAATGATTAATTTTGGATACTTTTTTCAGAGTCTTAATCATGGTATACTAGGTCAGTATTTTAGAAATATGAAGGAGATTATTATGGCTAAAAAAGGTGCCCTAACAGGCTTGCTCCTGTTTGGAATATTTTTTGGTGCGGGGAACTTGATTTTTCCGCCTTCTCTAGGTGCCCTATCTGGAGAACAGTTTCTTCCTGCCATCGCAGGTTTTGTATTTTCGGGTGTCGGGATTGCTGTCCTAACGCTCATCATCGGAACGCTAAACCCTAAAGGTTACATTCACGAGATTTCTAAGAAAATCTCACCTTGGTTTGCGACGCTTTATCTTGCAGTCCTCTATCTATCGATTGGCCCCTTCTTTGCCATTCCGCGTACAGCAACAACAGCTTACGAGGTCGGTATCAGCCCCCTCTTGTCTGAAGCAAATAAAGGGCTTGGCTTGATTATCTTTACCGTACTGTACTTTGTCGCAGCCTATCTGATCTCGCTCAATCCATCAAAGATTTTGGATCGTATCGGACGAATCTTGACGCCAGTCTTTGCTTTGTTGATCGTTATCTTAGTTGTGCTAGGTGCCTTTAAATATGGTGGAACAAATCCTCAAGTAGCTTCAGAAGCCTATCAAGCATCTGCTTTCGGAACAGGTTTCCTAGAGGGGTATAACACCTTGGATGCCCTTGCCTCAGTGGCCTTCAGTGTCATCGCTGTTCAAACCTTGAAACAACTTGGATTCTCCAGTAAGAAAGAATACATTTCAACTATTTGGGTGGTTGGTATCGTTGTAGCTCTTGCCTTTAGCGCTCTCTACATCGGTTTAGGATTCCTTGGAAATCATTTCCCGGTACCAGCAGAAGCAATGAAGGGTGGAACACCAGGTGTTTATATCTTGTCACAAGCAACTCAGGAAATCTTTGGTTCAACAGCTCAACTCTTCCTTGCTGTTATGGTAACTGTAACCTGCTTCACAACGACAGTTGGCTTGATTGTGTCGACAGCTGAGTTCTTTAATGGACGTTTCCCACAAATCAGCTACAAGGTCTATGCAACTGCCTTTACCTTGATTGGATTTGCTATTGCAAACCTCGGTTTGGATGCAATCATTAAGTATTCAGTTCCAGTACTGGTAATCTTGTACCCAATCACTATCGCCATTGTGATGATTGTGATTGTTAATAAGTTTGTCGCCCTATCAAAACCAGGTATGCAGTTAACTATTGGGCTTGTTACAGCGATTGCTCTTGCAAGCGTCCTTGGAAGTTCTTTTAAGATTGAGTTTCTAGCAAATCTCGTCAATGCTCTTCCGTTTGCAGCTGCCTCTCTACCATGGTTGGTGCCAGCAATTATCGGAATCTTGCTTTCCTTGGTTCTACCAAACAAACAAGAGAGCGATGTTTTTGAAATGGAATAAAAAATAGAAATCACTTTTGTAAGTCAACTCTACAGGAGTGATTTTTCTTTTTTCCTCTCTACTGAAATGTGCTATAATAGGTAGCAAAAGAGGTGAAGAAATGAATCAAACTGTATACTATATCAAAGAATTAGCCGCTATTGCATCTCCAACGGGCTTTACTCGTGAGATTTCAGATTATCTAGTCCATACTTTAGAGAAACTTGGCTACCAGCCAGTTCGTACAGCCAAAGGTGGTGTCAATGTGACCATTAAAGGTCAAAATGATGAGCAACACCGCTATGTGACTGCCCATGTGGATACGCTGGGTGCTATTGTTCGTGCTGTCAAACCAGATGGCCGTCTCAAGTTGGACCGTATCGGTGGTTTCCCTTGGAACATGATTGAAGGGGAGAACTGTACGGTTCATGTGGCTAGCACAGGTAAAAAGGTATCTGGAACCATCCTCATCCACCAGACTTCTTGTCATGTCTACAAGGATGCAGGAACTGCAGAACGCACACAGGACAATATGGAAGTGCGTTTGGACGAAAAAGTGACCAATGAAAAAGAAACGCGTGCCTTGGGTATTGAGGTTGGAGACTTTATTAGTTTCGATCCGCGAACAGTTGTGACGGAAACTGGTTTTATCAAATCGCGTCATTTGGATGACAAGGTCAGCGCAGCCATTTTGCTCAATCTCCTTCGAGTTTATAAAGAAGAGGGAATCGACTTGCCAATGACGACACATTTTGCCTTTTCAGTCTTTGAAGAGGTGGGCCACGGTGCCAACTCCAATATTCCTTCTCAGGTAGTAGAATATTTGGCTGTAGATATGGGAGCTATGGGCGATGACCAGCAGACGGATGAGTATACAGTGTCTATCTGTGTCAAGGACGCTTCGGGTCCATACCACTACGACTTCCGTCAACACTTGGTAGCTTTGGCGAAGGAGAAAGATATTCCATTTAAGCTCGACATTTATCCATTTTACGGTTCGGATGCTTCGGCAGCTATGTCAGCAGGAGCAGAGGTCAAACATGCCCTCCTTGGAGCTGGTATTGAATCCAGTCACTCTTACGAACGAACACACATTGATTCAGTAGTGGCGACTGAGCGTATGGTAGACGCCTATCTCAAGAGTGCATTGGTAGACTAATATGTGCTTGATTTGTCAAAGAATTGAATGGATAAAGGCAGGGAAGAATCCCTACTTTGTAAAAGAACTAGAAACAGGTTATGTTGTTATTGGAGACCACCAGTACTTTAAGGGCTATACCTTATTTTTAGCAAAAGAGCATATCACAGAACTCCACCATATGGAGACTTCTGAAAAACTGCGTTTTCTAGAGGAAATGAGTTTAGTCCAAGAAGCAGTCGCCAAAGCATTTAAGGCTGAAAAGATGAACATTGAACTTCTAGGAAATGGAGATGCCCACGCTCACTGGCACCTCTTTCCAAGACGGTCAGGTGATATGAAGGGTCACGGACTTAATGGCCGTGGTCCAGTCTGGTGGGTGCCATGGGAAGAAATGGCGTCAGAAGATTGTCAGGTGCAATCGCCTGAACTGGAAGAGATGATTAAAACCTTATCTGATGAATTAGAGAAGCACGTGGTCTAAGAGAGGAAGAAAAAATGAAAAAAAGATACATCGTTTTATCTGGTTTGCTAGCAGTAACCCTAGCAGCATGTTCTCAAGAAAAACCTAAAAATGAAGAAAACACTCAAAAAACGGAACAAACTAGTCAACCTGAAGGGACTATAGGGAGCAAATCTCAAGCTTCTAGTCAGAAGAAGGCAGAAGTTGTCAATAAGGGAGATCACTATAGTATTCAAGGAAAGTACGATGAAATCGTCGTAGCTAATAAGCACTATCCTTTGTCAAAAGACTACAATCCAGGAGAAAATCCAACAGCCAAGGCAGAGTTGGTCAAACTCATCGCAGCCATGCAAGCAGCTGGCTACCCAATCAGCGATCATTACAGTGGTTTTAGGAGTTATGAAACTCAAACCAAGCTTTATCAAGACTATGTGAATCAAGACGGTAAGGAAGCAGCAGATCGCTACTCAGCTCGCCCAGGTTATAGTGAACACCAAACAGGTCTTGCTTTTGATTTGATTGGGACTAATGGAGAATTGGTGACAGAGGAGAAGGCAGCTCAGTGGCTCTTGGATCATGCGGCTGACTATGGCTTTGTTGTTCGCTATCTCAAAGGCAAGGAAAAAGAGACTGGCTACATGGCAGAAGAATGGCATCTCCGCTACGTTGGAAAAGAAGCCAAAGAAATTGCTGCAAGTGGCCTCAGTTTGGAAGAATACTATGGCTTTGAAGGCGGAGATTATGTCGATTAAAAATGAAAGTTTTCTCTTGCATTTTTAGATAAATAGTGTATAATTGAAAGGTATGTGTAAAGCATACTTGTGGGAGGTAAAAATCTCTAATTACCGCCAAAACCACAAAGGAGGATTTAAAAATGGCTAAAAAAGTCGAAAAACTTGTAAAATTGCAAATCCCTGCTGGTAAAGCTACACCAGCTCCACCGGTTGGACCTGCTCTTGGTCAAGCTGGTATCAACATCATGGGATTCACAAAAGAGTTCAACGCTCGTACAGCTGACCAAGCTGGTATGATCATTCCAGTTGTTATCTCAGTATACGAAGACAAATCATTTACTTTCGTTACAAAAACACCACCAGCTGCTGTTCTTTTGAAAAAAGCTGCAGGTGTTGAAAAAGGATCAGGTACACCTAACAAAACTAAAGTTGCTACAGTTACTCGTGCACAAGTACAAGAAATTGCAGAAACTAAGATGCCAGATTTGAACGCAGCAAACATTGAGTCTGCAATGCGTATGATCGAAGGTACTGCTCGTTCTATGGGATTCACTGTTGTTGACTAATCAATAACACCCCCAATATAACCCGCAAGACTTCATCATTTCGAGAAGTGACGTGGGAGATGAAAATCGATTGAACCACTTACAAGGAGAATAGAAAATGGCTAAAAAAAGCAAACAACTTCGTGCTGCTCTTGAGAAAATCGACAGCACAAAAGCATACAGTGTAGAAGAAGCTGTAGCACTTGCAAAAGAAACTAACTTTGCAAAATTTGACGCAACTGTAGAAGTTGCATACAACTTGAACATCGATGTTAAAAAAGCTGACCAACAAATCCGTGGCGCAATGGTATTGCCAAACGGTACTGGTAAAACTTCACGCGTTCTTGTTTTCGCACGTGGTGCAAAAGCTGAAGAAGCAAAAGCTGCTGGTGCAGACTTTGTTGGTGAAGATGACCTTGTTGCGAAAATCAACGACGGTTGGTTGGACTTCGACGTAGTTATCGCTACACCTGACATGATGGCTCTTGTTGGACGTCTTGGACGTGTCCTTGGACCACGTAACTTGATGCCAAACCCTAAAACTGGTACTGTAACAATGGATGTTGCTAAAGCAGTTGAAGAGTCTAAAGGTGGTAAAATCACTTACCGTGCTGACCGTGCAGGTAACGTTCAAGCAATCATCGGTAAAGTATCATTTGAAGCTGAAAAATTGGTTGAAAACTTTAAAGCTTTCAACGAAACAATCCAAAAAGCAAAACCAGCTACAGCTAAAGGAACTTACGTAACAAACTTGACAATCACAACTACTCAAGGTGTTGGTATCAAAGTTGACGTAAACTCACTTTAATCAACTAAAATCTCTGACTTCGGTCAGAGTTTTTTTATTCAAATCTATTAACAAAGGATTGGAGGAAATAAAAGTGTTGAGAGAAGCTGTACAGGAGGATTTATTTGAGTTATTAAATCTCTACCTGTCCTTACATGAGAAAGAAATCCCAGAAGATAGTCTTCATTTGCAGCAAGTATGGAGTGAGATGATTTCTGACCAGCGCCATCATGTTATCGTGAAGGAGGTGGAAGGAAGAATAGTCTCCTCCTGTATTTGTGTCATCATTCCCAACTTGACAAGAGGTGTGAGACCCTATGCTTTGATAGAAAATGTGGTGACCCGAGAAGAAGATAGAGGGAAAGGGTATGCAAGCGCTTGTCTTGAATATGCTAAACAAATAGCTAAAGAGGGAAATTGTTATAAGATGATGCTCCTGACAGGTTCTAAAAATGTAAGTACTCAGAATTTTTATAAGGGAGCTGGTTATAATAGTGAAGATAAAACAGCCTATATTCAATGGTTGGATTAAAGCTTGAATCTTAAATCAGCAAGACGAAATCTTGGATTAGCAAATAAAAATCTTCTATTTCTTCTTTCACAGAAAATATGGTATAATAGAGAGTAAAAAACTTTGAAAGAAAGAAAAAGATGAATTTAAAAGATTATATCGCAACGATTGAAAATTATCCCAAGGAAGGCATCACCTTCCGTGATATCAGCCCATTGATGGCAGATGGCAATGCTTATAGCTATGCTGTTCGTGAAATCGTTCAGTATGCAACAGACAAAAAGATTGACATGATCGTGGGACCAGAAGCCCGTGGATTTATTGTCGGCTGTCCCGTTGCCTTTGAGTTGGGGATTGGATTTGCTCCTGTACGTAAACCAGGGAAATTACCACGCGAAGTAATTTCTGCTGACTATGAAAAAGAGTATGGTATTGATACTTTGACCATGCATGCTGATGCGATTAAGCCAGGCCAACGCGTTCTCATTGTAGATGACCTCTTGGCGACAGGTGGAACTGTCAAGGCAACGATTGAGATGATTGAAAGACTTGGTGGAGTTGTAGCAGGTTGTGCTTTCTTGATTGAACTGGATGAGCTTAAAGGCCGTGAAAAAATCGGAGATTACGATTACAAGGTACTTATGCATTATTAATGAAAAACAGTCCTTGGGGCTGTTTTCTCTTCATCTGTTATATAAACAAACTATAGCTAGTTAGAGAAAAACTATAATTGAAAACGATATCTTCTTGCAGTATAATAAAAGGACTAAGTGTTTGAGATTTGACTTCAAACACATTCAATTATTTCTAAAAGAGTACAGTTAGGAGGGTATTATGCCGATTCGAATTGATAAAAAATTACCAGCTGTGGAGATTTTAAGGACAGAAAATATCTTTGTCATGGATGATCAACGGGCTGCTCACCAAGATATTCGACCTTTGAAGATTTTGATTCTAAATCTGATGCCCCAAAAGATTGTGACAGAAACACAACTCTTGCGGCATTTGGCCAATACGCCCCTACAGTTAGATATCGATTTCTTGTATATGGAAACGCATCGTTCAAAGACGACTCGTGCCGAACATATGGAAACTTTCTATAAGACCTTCTCAGAGGTTAAGAATGACTTTTTTGATGGAATGATCATCACGGGAGCTCCAGTGGAGCACTTGCCTTTTGAAGAGGTGGACTACTGGGAGGAGTTTAAAGAAGTCATTGAATGGTCCAAGACGCATGTTTTTTCTACCCTGCATATCTGTTGGGGTGCCCAAGCAGGTCTTTATGCTCGCTATGGCGTTGAAAAATACCAGATGGAGCAGAAACTGTCAGGCATTTACCCGCAGGATACCTTAAAAGAGGGCCATCTTCTCTTTCGTGGTTTTGATGATAGCTATGTAGCTCCCCATTCTCGTCATACAGAAATCTATAAGGAGGAAATTTTAGGAAAAACCAATCTGGAAATCCTCTCTGAGGGAGAACAAGTCGGCGTTTCTATTTTAGCCAGTCGGGATCTTCGTGAGATTTATAGTTTTGGTCATTTAGAATATGACCGTGATACTCTAGCAAAAGAGTATTTTCGTGATTGTGAGGCAGGACTTAATCCTCACATTCCAGAAAATTACTTCAAAAATGATGATGTGAATGAGAAACCGTGTCTTTGTTGGTCTTCATCAGCTGCCCTCTTTTTCAGTAATTGGGTTAACTATGCTGTTTATCAGGAAACCCCCTTTGACTGGAAAAAGGTAGAGGATGACGCAGCTTCATTTGGATATTTATAAGAGGAATTATGACATATTTTGACGCTTTTAAATCAGGGAACTTGGTTTTGCCAAGTGCCCTGCTCTTGCATTTTAAGGAACTTTTTCCTTCCAGTGATGATTTTCTCGTCTGGCAATTTTTCTATCTACAAAATACATCTGCTTTGGATGAGCTATCGCCAAGCCAAATTGCAGAAACTATTGGAAAAGAACTTGCAGATGTCAACCAATCCATTTCAAACTTGACTGAAAATGGTTTGCTACAATATCGAACGATTGAACTAAATGGGGAAATTGAGCTTATTTTTGATGCTAGTTTGGCTTTTGAACGCTTGGATAGCTTGTTAGATAGCCAAACTCCAGCTACAACTGCCCCAAATCCGCAAAATCAATTGAAGGATCTGGTTGAGACTTTTCAGCAGGAATTGGGACGCTTGATAACGCCGTTTGAAATCGAAGATCTTTCTAAGACAGTAAAAGAAGATGGGATCAAGGCGGATTTGATCAAGGAAGCTCTTCGAGAGGCCGTTCTAAATGGCAAACCAAACTGGAAATATATTCAAGCTATTCTTCGGAATTGGCGCCATGAAGGCATTCAGTCTGTGGCCCAGGTGGAGGCCAAACGAGCAGAGCGAGAAGCTAACAATCCCAAACAAGTGCAAGCTTCGGCTGATTTCCTCGATGCTATGAATTTGTGGCAAGAGTAGCCGCTCGGAAAATCTTGTAAATTAGAGTAAGATTTGCAAGCTCCTTATAAATATGATAGAATAATAGAAAATAAAATGAAAAAAGAGGTATGTGAAATGTCACGTAAACCATTTATCGCTGGTAACTGGAAAATGAACAAAAATCCAGAAGAAGCAAAAGCATTCGTTGAAGCCGTTGCCTCAAAACTTCCTTCATCAGACCTTGTTGAAGCAGGTATCGCAGCTCCAGCTCTTGATTTGACAACTGTTCTTGCTACTGCTAAAGGTTCAAACCTTAAAGTTGCTGCTCAAAACTGCTACTTTGAAAATGCAGGTGCTTTCACTGGTGAAACTAGCCCACAAGTTTTGAAAGAAATCGGTACTGACTACGTTGTTATCGGTCACTCAGAACGCCGTGACTACTTCCATGAAACTGACGAAGATATCAACAAAAAAGCAAAAGCAATCTTTGCAAACGGTATGCTTCCAATCATCTGTTGTGGTGAGTCACTTGAAACTTACGAAGCTGGTAAAGCGGCTGAATTCGTAGGTGCTCAAGTATCTGCTGCATTGGCTGGATTGACAGCTGAACAAGTTGCTGCATCAGTTATCGCTTATGAGCCAATCTGGGCTATCGGTACTGGTAAATCAGCTTCACAAGACGATGCACAAAAAATGTGTAAAGTTGTTCGTGACGTTGTAGCTGCTGACTTTGGTCAAGAAGTTGCGGACAAAGTTCGTGTTCAATACGGTGGTTCAGTTAAACCTGAAAACGTTGCTTCATACATGGCTTGCCCAGACGTTGACGGTGCCCTTGTTGGTGGTGCGTCACTTGAAGCTGAAAGCTTCTTGGCATTGCTTGATTTTGTAAAATAATCTAAGTTTTTCCAGACAGACAGTCAAAAGTACTAGGTGACTTTGACTGCCTGTCTTGTTTTTACTTGGAGTACTCTTGTGAAAGAGGAATTTTTTCTAGTTTAGTAAAGTTCCTTAGGGAAAGAAAGGCGTGCGGATGCGCGCTCTTTTCTGTATTAAAAAGTTATGAAAGGAGGAGTTATGCTCTATATTTGGTCTTATTTGAAAAAATATCCCAAGTGGTTATTCCTGGATTTCTTTGGCGCGGTTTTCTTTGTTATCGTCAATCTTGGACTGCCAACTGTTCTGGCTCGGATGATTGATGAAGGTGTGAATAAAGGAAATGAACATCAATTGTATGTTTGGGCCACTATCATGCTGGTGATTATCCTATGTGGAACCTTGGGGCGTATAGTCTTGTCCTACGCAGCTAGTAAGCTGACGACCAATATGGTCAAGGATATGAGGGATGATCTCTATGCCAAATTACAAGAGTATTCTCATCATGAATATGAAAAGATAGGAGTATCTTCACTGGTTACTCGTATTACCAGTGATGCCTTTGTTCTCATGCAATTTGCAGAACAGACCTTAAAACTGGGTGTCATCACTCCCATGATGATGTTGTCTAGTATTTTAATGATCTTTTTGACCAGCCCGTCATTGGCTTGGATAGTAGCTTTTGCAGTACCTTTCTTGGCTGTGGTGGTTATTTATGTGGCTGTCAAGACTCGCCCTTTGTCAGAGAAACAGCAGGCTACCTTAGATAAGATCAATCAATACGTTAGAGAAAATCTGATGGGGCTCCGTGTCATTCGTGCTTTTGCTCGTGAAGAGTTTCAAGAGGAACGCTTTGCAGGACAAAATGCGGTCTATGCAGATAATTCTAATCGTCTGTTTAAACTAACTGGTCTGACAGAACCCTTGTTTGTTCAGATTATCATTGCCATGATTGTGGCTATTGTCTGGTTCGCTCTGGACCCTATCAAACAAGGAAGCTTGCAAATTGGGGATCTGGTGGCCTTTATCGAATATAGTTTCCACGCCCTCTTGTCCTTCCTTTTCCTATCCAATCTCTTCACCATGTATCCTCGTACAGCCGTTTCGAGTGAACGGTTGAAAGAAGTCATGGACATGCCGATTTCCATTGATCCCAATGAAGGAGGTGTTAGAGAGACAGCAACCCATGGCTATTTGAAATTTGAAAATGTCACCTTTGCCTATCCTGGTGAGACGGAGAATCCTGTTTTGCACAACATTTCGTTCTGCGCCAAACCAGGTGAAACCATTGCTTTTATCGGATCGACCGGATCGGGCAAGTCCTCTCTTGTGCAATTGATTCCTCGTTTTTACGATGTCACGCTTGGGAAAATCAAGGTTGATGGTGTCGATGTGAGGGATTACCGCCTCAAGTCTCTTCGTCAAAAGATTGGTTTTATCCCGCAGAAGGCCTTGCTCTTTACAGGAACTATCGCTGAAAATATCCGCTATGGGAAGGAAGATGCTAGTCACAAAGACCTACATCAGGCAGCGGATGTGGCGCAAGCCAAAGATTTTATCGAAAGCCGAGAAGAAGGCTTTGCGACCCATCTAGCTGAAGGTGGAAGCAACCTTTCTGGAGGACAGAAACAACGTCTCTCAATTGCCAGAGCGGTTATAAAGAATCCTGATATCTATATTTTTGACGATTCTTTCTCAGCCTTGGATTATCGTACAGATGCCATTTTGCGCCGTCGTCTCAAGGAAGTCACACAGAATGCAACGGTTTTAATTGTTGCTCAACGTGTCGGAACCATCATGGATGCGGACCAGATAATCGTTCTTGATAAAGGGGAAATCGTGGGTCGCGGTCGCCATGAGGAATTGATGGAAACCAATGACATCTATCGTGAAATTGCTGAGTCGCAGTTGAAAAATGCATCTCTAACAGAGGAATAGGAGGAAATATGAAAACACAATCTAGTTTGGCTCGTTTGTGGAGCTATTTGAAAGCCTACCGTTTTTCTGTCTTCTTTGCAGTCTTTCTAAAAATTTTGAGTGTGATCATGAGTGTCTTGGAGCCTTTTGTCTTGGGGCTAGCCATTACGGAGTTGACAAAGAATCTCTTAGATATGGCTAATGGTCTTGCAGGTGCTGGTATCAATACTGGCTACATCGGAACTGTTTTAATCATTTACCTCTTTAGAGGTCTATTGTATGAACTTGGGTCTTATTATTCCAACTATTTCATGACCAATGCAGTCCAGTCCATGACTCAGGATCTGCGAAATGAAATGACCGAGAAAATCAATCGTATCCCAGTATCTTTCTTTGACAAACACCAATTTGGTGATTTGTTGGGGCGCTTTACCAGTGACGTTGAGACAGTGTCTAATGCTCTTCAACAGTCTTTTCTCCAAATTGTCAATGCCGTTTTGACGATTGTTCTCGTGATGGGAATGGTTTTATACTTGAACTTTCAACTGGCTATAGTGGTGATTCTATCCATTCCAGTGACCTATTTTGGTGCCAGAAGCATCCTGAAACGTTCTCAGCCTTATTTTAAAGAACAGGCAGCTATTTTAGGACGGATGAATGGCTATGTGCAGGAAAATCTTACAGGTTTTAATGTCTTGAAACTCTACGGTCGTGAGGAATCCTCTCATAAAGAATTTTCTAAGATTACAGACGACCTCCAACATGTTGGCTTTAAAGCCAGCTTTATCTCTGGGCTTATGATGCCAGCCCTTCATGCTGTATCGGATTTGACCTATCTGATTGTTGCGGTTCTTGGTGGTTTGCAAGTGATTGCGGGTCGTTTGACAGTGGGGAATATGCAGGCCTTTGTTCAGTATGTTTGGCAGGTTAGCCAGCCTATCCAAAACATCACACAACTTGCGGGTCAAATGCAAAGTGCTAAGTCTTCGCTAGACCGCATCTTCGACATCTTGGATGAGACAGAGGAAGTCAAGGGAGAAGAACTCGAAATCCTTGAACCCTTAACAGGTCAGGTGACCTTCCAACATGTTGACTTCCAGTATGTTGAAAACAAGCCATTGATTCGAGACTTTAATCTAGAAGTTCAACCAGGAGAGATGGTAGCGATCGTTGGTCCAACTGGTGCAGGTAAGACAACCTTAATCAATCTGCTCATGCGTTTTTACGATGTCACAGCAGGTGCAATCTTGGTTGACGGGCAAGATATTCGTCAGTTGTCACGACAAGACTACCGCCGTCAGTTTGGGATGGTCTTGCAGGATGCTTGGCTCTATGAAGTTACGATCAAAGAAAACCTACGTTTTGGAAATCTTGACGCCAGTGACGAAGAAATAATAGAAGCTGCCAAAGCGGCAAATGTAGATCACTTTATCCGAACGCTTCCTGGTGGTTATAACATGGAGATGAACCAAGAGTCCAGCAATATTTCCCTCGGACAAAAACAACTTTTGACCATCGCGCGTGCTCTCCTAGCCAATCCTAAAATTCTCATTCTGGATGAAGCGACTTCCTCTGTTGACACCCGTTTGGAACTCTTGATTCAAAAAGCTATGAAACGGTTGATGAAGGGAAGAACAAGCTTTGTCATCGCCCACCGTCTCTCTACTATTCAAGAAGCGGATAAGATTCTCGTTCTTAAGGATGGGCAGATTATTGAGCAGGGAAATCATGAAAGCTTGCTCCAAGCAAGAGGCTTTTATTATGATCTGTACCAAAGCCAATTTTCGAGCAAATCTGATCAAGTCAGCTAATAAAATAAAGCTAAATTTTTCTTAAATTATCAGTCAATTACAACTTTTTTAATATGGGTTAATTTTCTTGCTTTTGTCTACTTGGAGTGGTATACTGAGGTAGTAATCAATAATATGGTTACAAAAATAATTTTACGAGGTGAAAAAAATGGTTGAATTGAAAAAAGATGCATTAAAAGACGTAACAACATTATCTAAATCAGCGCCTGAAGCGCTAGCAAAAACAAAGGAAGTGCTTAACCAAGCAGTAGCAGACTTGTATGTGGCTCACATTGCCCTTCACCAAGTACACTGGTACATGCGTGGTCGTGGTTTCCAAGTATGGCATCCTAAGATGGATGAATACATGGATAGCCTAGATGGTTACCTTGATGAAGTCAGCGAACGCTTGATTACACTTGGTGGCAAACCTTACTCAACTTTGACAGAATTCCTTCAACACAGTGAAATCGAAGAAGAAGAAGGAGAATTCCGTAACGTTGAAGAAAGCTTGGAACGTGTTCTAGCGATTTACCGCTACCTCATCGCTCTTTTCCAAAAAGCTTTGGATGTGACAGATGAAGAAGGCGATGATGTTACAAACGATATCTTTGTTGGTGCTAAGGCTGAACTTGAGAAAACAGTTTGGATGATTGCAGCAGAACTTGGACAAGCTCCTGGTTTGTAAGATATAGTTGCTACCCCTTTTATCATGAGGTGCTTGATAAGTGCCCATGACCAATCATCTTTTAAAAGTCATGTAACTGTAAAAAGTTGCATGACTTTTTTGTCTGCTAGACTTAGGACACATTGTCAAAAGTAGGATTTTACGGTATAATAGTTGCTGTTCAATAACATATGAATTTTAAAGAATAATTGTTAGTTTAAGGAGGACTTATGAACAACTTACCAAATTGCCCGAAATGTAATTCAGAATATGTCTACGAAGACGGAAGTCTCTTGGTCTGCCCAGAGTGTGCCTATGAGTGGAATCCTGCAGAAGTTGCAGAAGTAGAAGAAGGTGTTGTTGCTATCGATGCTAATGGAAATAAATTGGCTGACGGTGATACTGTAACCTTAATCAAGGACTTGAAAGTAAAAGGTGCGCCAAAGGATTTGAAACAAGGAACTCGTGTTAAAAATATCCGTATTGTAGAAGGTGACCACAACATCGACTGTAAGATTGATGGTTTTGGAGCTATGAAACTCAAGTCAGAATTTGTTAAGAAAATCTAGCCATGAAACTGAACT
The DNA here is from genome assembly GCF_019929365.1 of Streptococcus oralis. Lineage (GTDB taxonomy): Bacteria > Bacillota > Bacilli > Lactobacillales > Streptococcaceae > Streptococcus > Streptococcus oralis_BT. Next base: position 210,672 of record NZ_JAHZPH010000002.1, read on the forward strand.
ACAAATTTATCTTTTATAGTCGTGTGCTCTTGTTCTTAGCGGCATTTACAGGAGTTTATTTGGAGATTACCAAGCACGGTGGCTTTGGTATGCTCCTTTACTACACAGTGTTGTCTAATCTTTTGGTAACGATTTTCACGGGCTATCTGCTCCGTGTGATGAGCCGTTCAGGGGAAAATTGGCAAAGTCCGACCTTGCTTCGTCTCAAGGGTGGCGTCACCATGAGTATCATGATTACCTGTGTGATTTACCATTTTATGCTTGCTCCGATTGCGACAGATTTTTACCGTGTGGAAAATTTCCTTTGCCACTATATCGTTCCACTCTGGTTTTTAGCCGACACCCTCTTCTTTGATAAACGGGGTCAATACAAGATCTGGGATCCAGTCTTGTGGACCATCTTGCCCTTGGTTTATATGATTTTTGCCTTGTTTAACGGCCTGGTCTTAAAACTTAATATTCCGAATTCCAAGGACAATCCCTTCCCATATTTCTTTTTAAATGTGAACAAGGGTTGGGACGTGGTCATCAAATGGTGTTTGATCATTTTTGCGGGGTATATGGTTGCAGGCTTTATCTTCTATCTGATCAAGCAAATCAAGCGAAAATAGTCTTCCTATTAGGAAAGTTAGGACGGAGTCTCTAGTTCAATCGGGCTCCTTCTTTTCTTGCCATCTTCCTTTTAAAAGGATCAACAGTGAGAAATATACAGAAAGAAAATCCATGAAACAATTTTTAGAACGGGCTAGTATTTTGGCCCTCTCCCTCGTTTTGATTACCTCCTTTTCCATCTCGAGTGCTCTACCAGCTATGTTTGACTATTATCAGGGCTATCCCAAAGAACAAATCGAGCTCCTAGTCAGTCTCCCTTCTTTTGGGATTATGATTATGCTAGTCTTAAACGGGGTGCTAGAGCGTTTGTTTTCTGAGCGACTTCAGATTAGTCTGGGACTTCTCATCCTCTCTATTGGTGGAACAGCTCCCTTCTGGTATCAGGATTATAACTTTGTCTTTGCTATGCGGATTTTATTTGGCTTGGGTGTTGGAATGATCAATGCCAAGGCCATTTCTATCATCAGCGAACGCTATCATGGAAAGACACGGATCCAGATGTTGGGTCTTCGCGGATCAGCAGAAGTTGTCGGGGCGTCGATTTTGACTCTAGTGGTAGGTCAACTCTTATCCTTGGGATGGACAGTGACCTTCTTGGCCTACAGTGCGGGCTTTTTAGTATTGATTCTTTATCTGCTCTTTGTCCCTTATGGGAAAGAAAAGAAAGAAACAAAGAAAAAAGAGGCCGAAACAACTCGTTTGACAGGACAGATGAAGGGCTTCATTTTTCTATTGGCTGTCGAAGCAGCAGTTGTTGTCTGCACCAATACAGCTATCACCATTCGTATCCCTAGTTTGATGGTGGAAAGAGGTCTCGGGGATGCTCAATTATCTAGTTTTGTTCTTAGTGTCATGCAGCTGATTGGGATTGTGGCTGGTGTGAGTTTTTCTTTCTTGATTTCTCTCTTTAAAGAAAGATTGCTCCTGTGGTCAGGTATCACCTTTGGATTGGGGCAGATTGTGATTGCCTTGTCTCCATCATTGGGTGTGATGGTAGTTGGAAGTATTGTGGCAGGTTTTTCTTATAGTGTGGCCTTGACCACTGTCTTTCAGCTTCTTTCTGAAAGAATTCCAGCTAAACTTCTTAATCAGGCAACGTCTTTCGCAGTGCTAGGATGTAGCTTTGGAGCCTTTACGACACCTTTCATCCTGGGAGCTGTCGGTATGGTCACTCAAAACGGGATGCTGGTCTTCACCATTCTAGGATGCTGGTTAATAGTGACTTCCGTATTTGTCATGGTTGCCCTTCGAAAGAAAGCTTAGGATTGGTTTCCTAAGTTTTTCTTTTTCATTTTTGTCCCCAGACAATTATCTTTCTTTGAACTTGTTTGTACTATTATTTCCTGATAAAATAGATACATGACAAGATATAAAGCAATCATTTCTTATGACGGTTACGCTTTTGCTGGTTTTCAGCGTCAGCCCCATGCGCGGAGCGTTCAGGAGGAAATCGAAAAAACGTTAACGAGGCTGAATAAAGGACAAGCCATCACTGTTCACGGTGCTGGTAGGACTGATAGTGGTGTTCATGCCTTGGGACAGGTCATTCATTTTGACCTGCCTTATCAAATGAATGAGGAAAAACTCCGTTTTGCTTTGGATACCCAGTCCCCTGAAGATATTGATGTGATCTCGATTGAGCTTGTGGCGGATGATTTTCATTGCCGTTATGCAAAACATAGCAAGACCTATGAGTTTATAGTAGATAGGGGGCGTCCTAAAAATCCGATGCGCCGTCACTATGCCACTCACTTTCCTTATCCACTTGATGTGGAACGGATGCAGGCGGCCATCAAAAAGCTAGAGGGAACCCATGATTTTACCGGTTTTACAGCGTCTGGTACCAGTGTAGAGGACAAGGTTCGCACCATCACAGAAGCAAGTCTAACAATCGATGAGACAGGGCAGTTTTTAACCTTTACCTTTTCAGGAAATGGCTTCTTGTATAAGCAGATTCGCAATATGGTGGGGACACTGCTCAAAATCGGAAATAATCGAATGCCAGTTGAGCAGATTGACTTGATTTTGGAGAAGAAGGACAGGCAGCTTGCAGGTCCAACGGCTGCACCGAATGGCTTGTATTTAAAGGAGATTCGTTATGAAGAATAATCGTATTTTAGCCCTTTCTGGGAATGATATTTTTAGTGGCGGTGGATTGTCAGCTGATCTTGCCACCTATACCTTAAACGGCTTGCATGGCTTTGTAGCAGTGACTTGTTTGACGGCCTTGACCGAAAAGGGTTTTGAAGTCTTTCCAACAGATGACGTCATTTTTCAACATGAATTAGATAGTTTGCGTGATGTGGAGTTTGCGGGGATTAAGATCGGTCTTCTTCCTACTGTCAGTGTGGCTGAGAAGGCCTTGGACTTTATCAAGCAACGTCCAGGAGTGCCTGTGGTATTGGACCCTGTCTTGGTCTGCAAGGAAACGCACGATGTAGCTGTCAGTGAACTCTGTCAAGAGTTAATTCGTTTTTTCCCTCATGTCAGTGTGATTACGCCAAATCTTCCTGAAGCAGAATTATTAGCTGGTCAGGAGATTAAAACCTTGGAAGATATGAAGGCTGCAGCGCAGAAATTGCATGAATTAGGAGCGTCAGCAGTTATTATCAAGGGAGGTAATCGCCTTAGCCAGGACAAGGCTGTGGATGTCTTTTATGATGGGCAAATTTTCACTGTCCTAGAAAATCCCGTTATCCAAGGGCAGAATGCTGGCGCAGGTTGTACCTTTGCCTCAAGCATTGCCAGTCACTTGGTTAAAGGTGATGAACTTTTACCAGCGGTAGAGAGTTCTAAAGCTTTCGTTTACCGTGCTATTGCACAAGCAGATCAATATGGAGTAAGACAATATGAAGCAAACCAAAACAACTAAAATCGCCCTTGTATCTCTTTTGACAGCCCTTTCTGTGGTTCTAGGTTATTTCTTAAAAATCCCAACACCAACAGGCATTCTAACTCTCTTAGATGCGGGTGTCTTCTTTGCAGCCTTCTACTTTGGTAGTCGTGAAGGGGCTGTCGTTGGAGGACTAGCAGGTTTCTTGATTGACCTCTTATCAGGCTATCCACAGTGGATGTTCTTTAGCTTGGTAAACCATGGCTTGCAGGGATTTTTCGCAGGATTTAAAGGGAAATCTCAGTGGCTAGGCCTTATCTTAGCTACTATTGCGATGGTAGGAGGCTACGCCTTGGGTTCAACTTTGATGAATGGCTGGGCAGCAGCCCTACCAGAAATCCTACCAAACTTCCTGCAAAATATCGTGGGAATGGTTGTAGGGTTTGTGCTTAGTCAGAGTATTAAGAAAATTAAGTAAAGCGGCTGGAGGAAAGTTTTAAAAATCAGAAAAACGCATAATATCAGGTGTTGAAAAACCTTGATATTATGCGTTTTATTGTGGGAAGATTTTCAAAGAATATTAATCAAAATAAAGCAAATCTTTGCTGGTGCTTGTAAAGAGGTCAAAGCCATCCTTGGTAACAACACCACAGTCTTCGATGCGGACACCGACTTTTCCAGGGATATAGATACCTGGTTCAACAGAGAAGCACATGCCTTCTTCAATGACCATGTCATTTCCTTCCATGATAGATGGGAATTCGTGGACATCCATACCGATACCGTGACCGAGACGGTGGTTGAAGTACTCTCCATAACCAGCTTTCTCGATGACTTCACGGGCGGCCCGGTCCACTTCATGTGCAGTCACACCTGGCTTGATAAAGTCAAGAGCAGCTTGTTGGGCTTCAAGGGTCAAGTTGTAGATATCTTTTTTGAATTGGTCTGTTTTGCCGACAGCGACCGTACGAGTCATATCTGATGCATAGCCATTGACCATAACACCCAGGTCAAAGAGGAGAAGAGCATCATTTTCAACCTTGTTAGCTGCTGGAATGCCGTGTGGATTTGCAGCGTTATCGCCAGTCAAGACCATAGTATCAAAGCTCATTTCATAGCCTTCACGTTTCATAGCAAAGTCGATTTGGGCAATGATATCTGTCTCTGTCTTATCAAGAGAAATATTGTCAAAACCAACCTTAACAGCCTTATCAGCATAGAGACCTGCAACCATCATTTTTTGCACTTCGTCAGTTGATTTGATGAGGCGCATGCGTTGGATGCGAGGAGTGAGATTTTCAAACTCAGCAGTTTCAAAGACAGTTTTCAAACCATGGTATTTGGTCAAGATGAGATTGTCAAACTCAACAGCAACACGTTTGAAGTCGTGCTGTGGCAAGGCATTTTTGATTTTTTGCCATGGATTTTCAGAATCCACATAGCCCACAACTGGGAAAGAGACAGTGTTGCTTGCACGTTCCACTTCAAGAGCAGGGACAAAGAGGAGGGGTTCTTGATCCGCTAGGATAAAGAGGAACATTTGGCGTTCATGAGGATCACTGTAAAAGCCAGTGAGGTAATTAATAGTGACGGGGTCAGATACGACAGCGACGTCTAGTTTTTCTGATTCAAGATATGTTAGGATTTGTTGTAATTTAGACATATGCTACCTTCTTTCTACCCCTCTATTTTGGCAAAAAATGAGAGAAAATGCAAGGGAGAAGGGTAAAAGAACAGGCAAAAAGAACTCCGGTAAGATAGCGGAGTTCTTTGATCTAATTTTCCTTAGTTTAAGAAAAGTCAGCCTTGCTTTTGACATCATTGTATTCTTCAGCGATTTCTTGGCTGAGAATATCTTCATAGGCAGGGAGTTGGATGTCCTGACCGTATTTTTTCTTGAGAGCAGTAGTGACTAGGCGATAAGCCAGATTGGCATTGCGTGAGAGGATAGGTCCGTGGAAGTAGGAACCAAAGACATTCTTATAATGAACCCCTTCACCGACCTTTTCTTCGTTGTTTCCATTTCCATAAACAACCTGTCCCAGTGGTTTTTGGTCATCTGAGAGGAAGGTGCGACCTTGGTGATTTTCAAAGCCATAGTAGGTTTCATCGAATTCTTTATTATGAATCTTGATGTCACCGATAAAGCGGTTATTGGTCTGGTTGAGGGTATAGTGGCCCATGACTCCTAGCCCTTCGATGCGCTTGCCTGAAGCCTCAACATAATATTGACCCAATAGTTGGAAACCACCACAGATAGCTAGAACCACACCGTCGTTTTGGATGTAGTTGTCAATACTCTCTTTTTTAGCAGGTAGGTCGTCAGCGATGATGCTTTGTTCAAAGTCTTGACCCCCGCCGAAAAAAGCAATATCATAGTGATTTTCGTCAAAGTCATCATGGAGAGAAACGATGTCAACCGTCACATGTGCCCCCAGTTTTTCAGCCACATACTTGAGCATGAGGATATTTCCATTGTCCCCGTAGGTATTCATGAGGTTTCCATAGAGGTGGGCGATATTGAGCTGATAGGGGTAATTGCCAGCTTTTGAGGAAAGTGAAGTATAAACCATCAGTTCATCTCCTTTCTAACAATCTGACGGCTAGCCAGCAGTTCACGGAATTCAAGCATAGCAGTATAGGTAGCCAGGATATAGGCATGCTTACAATCTTGGTTCTCAATGGTTTTGAGAACTTGCTCCAGATTGCTTGTCTCAGTGATTTTATCAGCTGGGTAGCCTGTCACCCGTAGACGGCGAGCGATTTCAGAATGACGAACACCACCAGCGTTGATTTCAGGAATGTCCATGTCAGTGATTTGTTCAAAGTCAGCATCCCAGATCCAGCTAGTATCAATCCCATCAGCATAGTTGGCGTTGAGAAGGACAGATAGGCTAAATGGATAAGGGGCTAGTTTGATCATCTCGATAGCTTGGGTCGCACCAACTGGATTTTTAATCAAGACAAGGGTACATTCCTTATCGCCGATATGGAATGTTTCTTGGCGTCCAAAGACAGCGCGACTCTTATCAAATCCCTGCTTGATCCGTTGCGAATCTGCACCGAGGAAACGGGCGATAGCAACTGCAGCTAGGGCATTGTAGATATTATAGAGTCCACCGATTTGGATTCCGTATTCTTGGCCGTCAATGACAAAGCGGGAGCGATTGTTAGTCAACTCAACCAAGTCTGTCAGACGGTAGTCCAAGTCAGGACGTTTACAACCACAATTTTCACAGATATAGGCACCCAAGTTTGCATAGGTATTATGTTCATATTTGAGGATGCCTTGACAGTCAGGGCAGAGAATCCCTTCGGTATTGTAGTGAGCTAGTTTGGCTGGTCCTTTTTCCAAGTCAAAACCAAAATACTCTACAGGATTTGGAATAGCTGGCTTGTAGAAAAGTGGACTATCACCATTTAGAAGAACAGTAGCCGTAGGCACCTTACGGATGGCATCCAAAATCATGTTATAAGTCGTGTAAATCTCACCATAGCGGTCCATCTGGTCACGGAAAATATTAGTGATGACAAAAAGGCTAGGATGAATGTAGTCACAGATACGAGAAAGACTGGCTTCGTCGATTTCTAGAACGGCAATGTTTTTTCCAGTTTTAGAAGATTTGGCAGTCAAGAAGGTTGTCGTAATCCCTGTAATCATATTGGCACCGCTTGGATTGGTCAGAACCTGACCATAAACCTCTTTTAAAATGCCGACAGTGAGGGCAGTTGTCAGGGTTTTCCCGTTGGTTCCAGTGACCACGACAATTTCGTAGTTCTTAGCTAAATTTTGTAAAATATCTTTATCAAATTGAAGGGCGAGTTTTCCTGGGAGCGTACTTCCACGACCAAGACGGCTCAAGATGAAGTGAGAAGAACGCCCAGCTAGGAGGCCCAAAGTAGTTTTTAATTTCATGTTTCTATTATATCATACTGCACCCAGCAGTCCAATAACTAAAGTAACCTCTAAGATCAACTAAAGAAGTAACCTTAGAGGTGCTTTTTAGGTTCTGATTAAACCAATCAAATACAATATCTTTGAATTTGATAACTTTGGCAACTTTAAGAAATAAATCTTTCTCACTCTGAACATAAGAAAGGAGAGGACATCGATTATCCTCTACAGGTTTTAAAATTTCATTAATCTACTATAGCTGACAAAGATACCTAACTTTTGGGATTTAGATTATTTTTTGGAAAGTCTCTTTTATAATAAATTACGAATTTTTTCTTTTATAAATGCGTTAAGAGGATAGTGTTTATCAAGATATTCTAGTAGTGCCTGAGCAGATTCAGAAATTCGTTCGTAACCTTGCAAAAAGTAGGGTAATTGTTTGGCTTCATTTGGATAACCTTTTTCAAATCGTCTGTTGCTGTTAAAAATATCTATAAAATTAGATTTAGAAGTTTTTTCCAAATTGATTAGTTCAGTCCAGAGCTTGACAGATCTGTTTTGGATGAAATCATAAGCAGCCAATTTTTCGCCTCGTTGATAGCGACCTAGTCCTATATATAGATTGCATAAAATTTCTCCCAACAGCCATTCACGGTCTCTATTTTCTTTTGATGGCAATCTTTGTGGCTGGCAGATTGTTCCATCAAAACCGACCTCCTTCCAGATAATCTTGCCTTCAGCGAAGGGAATGTTTACTAGTTCATGAGCTTCAAAGACAGCAAATTCACAAAAAACATCATCTTTAAATAGAACTTTATGTCCGTCCACTGTATTTTGGTAGTGAAATGCAATTGGTTCTAGATTACTTAACCAAGTTAGATCCTGTATATAGGCCTGCTTGTAGCCATCTTTTACAATAACAAAAAAATCCAAATCTGAGTATTGATCCAATCGGTCTCTTTCTACTCCGCAAGAACCAAGTGCCAGCAAAGCTAGTGCTTGTCTAGAATCTTTTAGAGACTGACCAATATCATCTAGTCTTTGTAACAGTAATTCTGTTTTATTCATAATCGTTACCTCATTATTTCTTGTTTACAGACATTATATAGTTAATGTTTTCGAAAGTCAATTTCATCCCATACCAAATATATACTAATGTAATATGGAATTTCTTTCGATATTTTTTACAATGATAAAGTTTAAACATTTTGCAGGGTATTGCTCATATTATCAAGAATGAAGAAATTTGAAGTATCCTTTGATTGATTAGAAAGTGATTCTTATCTTTAAAAAGATTAAATAATTTGGAAAATATTTAAGAAGAAAAAATATATCGACTTAATCATCAATTTGCAAACGGTAAAACCTTTCCACAAACGATGAGAATACAAATACGACCCGCGCAAAGAGTGGATAATTTACTAATTAGGCATGAAACAATCATTGAAAAATATACTTTTTAAATTACCCATAAAACGATGAGCTGAAGCGAGTTATTCAAAGTCATATGTATTGCTGATATTTGAAAGAGTGACCTGAGACTCAATATATAATTAGGACTGCTAAGTAAAGTTTGGATATTATATCATAAAAGAGGGAAAAGATAGATTTGAGATTTCGCAGAAACAAAAACAGCCCGATGAGGGCTGTGAGTGATTAGTTCTGAAACCAAGTTGCGATTGGGAAGTCGTTTTGCTTCAGTTCCAATTTTGTTTTAGTTAGAAGTTGACCATTTTCTAAAGAATACAATAACAAATGTTGATTGGTTACGACCAATATCTTATTTGTCAAACTTGTATCGATGTGTATTATCTCTTCTGTAGAGTCAGGCAAATCTTTTCTGACATTAATCAGATAGCTAGATTCATCAGAGAGATTGACAATAGATAAGGCACAGCGATCATTTCCATCCGCCTCATGTTTTACAATCAATCGGTCTTCTTTCGGTGTTTCATAAAGAAGATTTGGGTTGTCCTCTGGTAGCTTGATGAAGTGCTTTTCCTTACTAGACAAGTTTATGACAAGTATGCGATTGTCTGGATCTTTGGAGAAAGTTTCTGTATTTCGAGTATAAGCAACGCTACTGTAATAATTGTCACCGATTAATTCAGAAGACGTCAACATTTCAACGATCTTGCCTTCGCTTGTCAGAGGTGTGCGAGACAATTCTTTTAGTTGGTCATTTTCGTCTAATTCTACTAAATATCCATCAAACACTAAAGCGGGTCGTTGGCGAGACTCATCATGAAATCCCAGGCCGAGGTAGAGGTGATTCCTTCTTCCGTGAAACTGGATTGGAAAGGAAGTGGACTCGGAGAATGTTTTCTGAGTAATCAGCTTTCCTGAGATGTCAAACATACTGAGCATCCCATCCTCAGTTGTAGTTTGGCCTGTGTAGAAGAACTTGTCTGATACTCCAGCTCCCGAATAAGCATAGAAGGGAGTTGAAGTTTTCCGGATGTCCCCTGTCTGAAAGTCAAGGGATACGATGTTCTGAGTGGATGCTTTCCCTCTGGTATTTCCAGATGAAAAGACGAGATAGCGATTGTCAAACCGTCCCTGAGGAAACCAGAAATTGACATCTTCTGCAATAGAAACGTCCTCAGTCTTCGTGAGCTGAAACTGATCGTTTTGTAACTGATAACTTTGAATGGATTTTGAATTAACAAGGTAAAAATCAGCAGTCTGATTGACTGTGAATCGCTGTTTTTGAGGTGAAATCAAGCGAAAAAGCATCCAACAAAGTAGGAGAAAAATGAAGACTATACTGACACAGAAAACCAGTGTTTTCACAGCCGTACTTTTTTCTTTGGATAGGAAGGAAAAAGAAGTGTGTTTTTGTGATTTAACTTGCTTTCCCATTTGATTAGCCTCCTCTTTGAACAGAAAATGAAGACAACATCCTACACCTATATTATAAGCTTTTACAGCTAAAAGCACAAATAATCTTGCAAGGGAACTATAGACTGGATAGAAAAAGACAAACACCAAAATGGATGCTTGTCTTATGGAGAATATCTGAAACTTTAAATCGCAAACAAGTCATTCAAGTTCTCAGCCAAGGTTGGGTGAGTGAAGATTTGTTTTGTGAAGTAAGTATAAGGAATCTTGTTGTCCATCGCAACAGTGATGATGTTGATGATTTCTTGAGAACCTTCTGAGAAGATAGTTGCACCGAGAATTTCTTTTGTTTCAGTGTTGACAACAGCTTTGAAAGCTCCACGAAGGTCTCCGTTTACGTGACCACGAGGCATTGCTGCAACAGGGATTTCCTTGACAGCATATGGAAGTTTCAAATCAGCTGCTTGGCTTTCAGTCAAGCCAACTTGAGAAAGTGCAGGTGTGATGAACATAGTGTTTGGTACATTGAGACGGTCTTCAAGTGTGTAGCTGCTATCTCCAGCAAGGTAGCTGTAGACAACGCGGAAGTCATCAAGTGAAATGTAAGTAAATTGAGGTCCACCGTTGACGTCTCCGACTGCAAAGACACCAGGAACGTTTGTTTGACAATGTTTGTCTACTTTAATAGCACCACGTTCAGTTAGTTGGATATCTGTATTTTCTAGTTGAAGTGGTTCTACGTTTGGCTTACGTCCAGTTGCGTAGAGAAGGGCGTCGAAACGGTACGTTTCGTTTTCAGTTACGACGAGGACTTGGTCACCGTCGTTTTTGATTTCAGTAGTACGGATATTTTGAAGCAATTCAATACCGTCTTCTTCCATGTATTGTTTAGCAAGAGCTGCGATGGAAGGTTCTGCACGAGGAAGGAAAGTATCCAAGGCATCTAGAACTGTAACTTTGCTGCCGAGTTTGTTGTAAAGTCCAGCAAATTCAAGACCGATGTTTCCGCCACCAAGGACTCCAAGTTTTTCAGGCAATTTGTCCAAGTTTTGGATACCTGTTGAGTCAAAGACGTTTTTGCTTGTAGCAAGTCCTGGAATTGGCAAGATGTTTGAAACAGCACCAGTGTTGATGACAATAGTTTCAGCAGTCAATTCTTGTTTTTCATCACCAGCTTGGATTTCGATGACTTTATTTGAAAGGAAGTGAGCTTCCGCATCAAAGATATCCACACCTGTACCAGCAACAGTAGCATAGTTTTTACCATTGAGGCGACTAGTGATTGTATTTTTGGTAGAAATGACTTCTTCAAAAGACAAATCTTTCTCGGCAGCGACTAGCAAAGTCTTAGTTGGGATACATCCAATGTTGATACAAGTTCCACCGTACATAGCTTTGCTACGTTCAACGAGAGCAACTTTTTTGCCAGCTGAAGCTAATTTACCAGCTAGTGTTTTCCCAGCTTTACCAAATCCAATAACGATTAAATCATATGTTAACATTTATAGTCCTCCTATTCGATTTTCATTCTAGCATAAGAAAACACTTTTTGCACAAATCTGCTACGGGAAATGAAGTGAGCTTGAAATGCTCCCTTCAAATCCTTTGATAAACAAGTTTCAGGCCACTTTACTGTTAGAAAATCGTTTACATGATTTTCCTAAAGGATTCTACTATCTTTTGCTTCTCTCTTGTGTTATACTAGATAGGTTGCAAAGAACTAGTACTTTTCTTTCGTGGAAAAGAAGCAACACGGTATCTCATTTTTGTAGAAGATACGTCATGAAAAGAAAAGTATATACTACGCGCTATAGGATGGCTTCGCACCATCTTTAGAAAGAAGAAAAACGTGAAATTTAATGAATTTAACTTGTCTGCTGATTTGCTAGCAGAGATTGAAAAAGCTGGATTTGTAGAAGCCAGTCCCATCCAAGAACAGACGATTCCCTTGGCTCTCGAAGGAAAAGACGTTATCGGTCAAGCCCAGACTGGTACAGGGAAAACCGCAGCCTTTGGCTTGCCAACTCTTGAAAAAATCCGGACAGAAGAAGCGACCATCCAAGCCTTGGTCATCGCTCCAACTCGTGAACTCGCTGTCCAAAGTCAAGAAGAACTCTTCCGCTTTGGCCGTAGCAAAGGAGTGAAAGTTCGCTCAGTTTACGGTGGTTCCAGCATTGAAAAACAAATCAAAGCTCTTAAATCTGGTGCTCACATCGTGGTAGGAACACCAGGCCGTCTCTTGGATTTGATTAAACGCAAGGCCTTGAAATTACAAGATATTGAAACTCTTATCCTTGACGAAGCGGATGAAATGCTCAACATGGGCTTCCTTGAAGACATCGAAGCCATCATTTCCCGTGTCCCTGAGAATCGTCAAACTTTGCTCTTTTCAGCAACCATGCCAGATGCTATCAAACGTATTGGTGTTCAATTTATGAAAGACCCTGAGCATGTGAAGATTGCTGCCAAGGAATTGACAACAGAGCTGGTTGACCAATACTATATCCGTGTCAAGGAACAAGAGAAATTTGATACCATGACGCGTCTTATGGATGTGGAACAACCAGAACTTGCTATTGTATTTGGTCGTACTAAACGCCGTGTAGATGAATTGACTCGTGGTCTTAAAATCCGTGGCTTCCGTGTTGAAGGAATTCATGGCGACTTAGACCAAAACAAACGTCTTCGTGTCCTTCGTGATTTTAAAAATGGCAATCTTGATGTTCTAGTTGCAACAGACGTGGCAGCGCGTGGTTTGGATATCTCAGGTGTGACCCATGTCTACAACTACGATATTCCACAAGATCCTGAAAGTTATGTTCACCGTATCGGTCGTACAGGTCGTGCTGGTAAGTCAGGTCAGTCTATTACTTTCGTAGCACCAAATGAAATGGGCTACCTTCAAATCATCGAAAACTTGACTAAGAAACGCATGAAAGGCTTGAAACCAGCGACAGCAGAAGAAGCCTTCCAAGCTAAGAAACAAGTAGCGCTCAAGAAAATCGAACGAGATTTTGCGGATGAAACTATTCGTGGGAACTTTGAGAAATTTGCTAAAGATGCTCGTAAGTTAGCAGCAGAATTTAGTCCAGAAGAATTGGCTATGTATATCTTGAGTCTGACAGTCCAAGATCCAGACAGCCTTCCTGAAGTGGAGATTGCGCGTGAAAAACCACTGCCATTTAAACCGTCAGGTAATGGCTTTGGTGGTAAAGGTAAGGGAGGTCGAGGAGGCCGTCGTGGAGACGACCGTCGAGACCGTGATCGCCGTGGCAATGGTCGTCGTGATGAGTTCAAGAAAGGTAGTCGTGGAAACGACCGTTTTGATAAAGACAAACGTTACCGTAATAAAGACAATAAAAAACCTCGCAACACTTCAAGTGAAAAGAAAACAGGCTTTGTTATTCGTAACAAGGGCGATAAATAAGAAAAAGCGGTTCAAAATGAATCGCTTTTTTATATAAGGAGACCGATAGTAAAAGAAGATGTATAAAAGTAAAGGAAAGGTGAGATGGGAAGGGGAACTTTAATCCATCTTCTTATAATATTATTATATAAAAATCGAAACAGAATGTCAATAAAAAATTGCTATTTTTATAAAATATTTTTGCTTTTAAAAATTGCAATTCAATAAGCAATTTTCAGATAATTATTGAAATAAAGACTTTTCTATGTTATAATGGAAGCGATTATATGCGAGGTAAAAAATGGCACATTTATTAGAAAAAACAAGAAAAATTACATCAATTTTAAAACGCTCAGAAGAGCAAATGCAGGATGAACTTCCATACAATGCCATTACACGTCAACTAGCAGACATTATTGATTGCAATGCCTGCATTGTCAATAGCAAGGGCCGTCTTTTGGGCTACTTTATGCGCTATAAAACTAATACAGACCGTGTAGAACAGTTTTTCCAAACCAAGACGTTCCCAGATGACTATGTACAAGGGGCAAACATGATCTATGATACAGAAGCCAATCTTCCTGTTGAACATGATTTGACCATTTTTCCTGTAGAGAGCCGTGCGGATTTTCCAGATGGTTTGACAACCATTGCTCCCATTCATGTATCAGGGATTCGCCTAGGTTCCTTGATCATTTGGCGCAATGATAAGAAATTTGAAGATGAGGATTTGATTCTTGTTGAGATTGCGAGCACGGTTGTGGGGATTCAACTCTTGAACTTCCAACGTGAAGAAGATGAGAAAAATATCCGTCGTCGTACGGCTGTCACCATGGCAGTTAATACCCTTTCCTACTCAGAACTTCGTGCTGTTTCAGCTATTTTATCTGAGCTAAATGGAAATGAAGGACAATTGACTGCATCTGTCATTGCAGACCGTATCGGTATCACGCGCTCAGTGATCGTCAATGCTCTCCGTAAGCTAGAGTCGGCAGGAATTATTGAAAGCCGTTCACTAGGAATGAAGGGAACATATCTCAAGGTATTGATTTCAGATATCTTTGAGGAAGTGAAAAAGAGGGACTACTAATGACAAAGGCTTTAATCTCAATTGACTATACAGAGGATTTTGTAGCAGACCATGGAAAGTTAACTGCTGGAGCGCCTGCTCAAGCCATATCAGAGGCGATTGCTCAGGTGACCAGACTGGCTTTTAATCGTGGAGACTATGTTTTCTTCACCATTGATGCTCATGAGGAAGGGGATGATTTTCATCCTGAGAGTAAACTTTTCCCACCTCACAACATCATTGGAACTAGTGGTCGCAACCTTTATGGCCCCCTAGCTGACTTTTATACTGAGCATGAGGCGGATAGTCGTGTCTTTTGGATGGACAAGCGTCACTATTCAGCATTTTCAGGAACGGACCTAGATATCCGCTTGCGAGAACGTCGAGTTGATACAGTCATCTTAACTGGTGTTTTGACAGATATTTGTGTTCTCCATACGGCTATTGATGCTTATAATTTAGGTTATCAAATCGAGGTTGTCAAGCCTGCGGTTGCTTCTATCTGGCCAGAAAATCATCAGTTTGCTCTTGGTCATTTTAAGAACGCTCTGAGAGTCAAATTGTTGGATGAAAATCTTGATGAAATTAAAGAATGATTCCCTTGGAAAAATGAAAAAAATCTGAAAAAAGTGTTGACAAAGATTTTGAAAGTTGATATACTAGTAAAGTAATCGACGCGGGGATGGCGGAATTGGCAGACGCGCAGGACTAAGGATCCTGTGACCGCTTTAGGTCGTGAGGGTTCAAGTCCCTCTCTCCGCATAGGGTAAGAGTTAGCTTTGGCTAGCTCTTTTTGTTTTCCAAAGACGGCTAGAGCTACAGTTCAACTATCGGAAGAGCTTGGCATCAAGAACTATCATTTATGGCATGGAGTAGGTTTTTGATTGGTAAAACGTGTTCTAATATGAAGAAAGTTAGCAGTTGCTAGCTTTCTTCATTTTTTCAAAAAATAAATCAAAAAATATTTTCGATTTCATAAACATTTCATATTTGGATTTTATAATAATCTTACAAATATGGAGGTGACAAATGAATCCAATCCAAAGAGCTTGGGCTTATGTCAGCAGAAAACGACTGAGAAGTTTTATTTTATTTCTGATTTTATTGGTCCTATTGGCCGGAATTTCAGCCTGTTTGACTCTGATGAAGTCCAACAAAACAGTAGAAAGCAATCTTTACAAATCACTCAATGCTTCTTTTTCTATCAAAAAGATAGAAAATGGACAGACCTTCAAGTTGTCAGACCTAGCATCCGTGAGCAAGATTAAGGGACTGGAAAATGTCTCTCCTGAACTCGAAACGGTCGCAAAACTGAAAGACAAGGAAGCGGTGAGTGGTGAGCAGAGCGTAGAACGCGATGATTTGTCAGCTGCGGACAAGAACTTGGTTAGCTTAACGGCTCTCGAGGATTCATCCAAGGATGTCACCTTTACCAGTTCGGCTTTCAATCTAAAAGAAGGGCGACACCTTCAAAAAGGGGACTCCGAGAAAATCCTCATCCACGAAGAGTTGGCTAAGAAGAACGGTCTTTCGCTTCATGACAAGATTCGCTTGGACGCTGGTCAGTCAGAAGCTGGAAAAGGGCAAACAGTTGAGTTTGAGATTGTCGGAATCTTTTCTGGTAAAAAACAAGAAAAATTCACAGGCTTGTCTTCTGACTTCAGTGAAAACCAGGTCTTTACAGACTATGAAAGTAGCCAAACCCTTTTGGAAAATAGTGAACCTCAAGTCAGTGCAGCACGCTTCTATGTAGAAAATCCTAAGGAAATGGATGGGCTCATGAAGCAGATGGAAAACTTGGCCTTGGAAAATCAAGGTTACCAAGTAGAGAAGGAAAACAAGGCCTTTGAACAAATCAAAGACTCAGTTGCAACCTTCCAAACCTTCCTCACCATCTTCCTTTATGGGATGTTGATAGCTGGAGCAGGAGCCTTAATTTTGGTCTTGTCTCTCTGGTTGAGAGAAAGGGTCTACGAAGTGGGGATTTTACTCGCACTTGGAAAAGGCAAGGGCTCGATCTTCCTACAGTTCTGTTTAGAGGTAGTTTTGGTATCTCTTGGAGCTTTGCTTCCATCCTTTATTGCAGGAAACGCCATCACATCCTATCTGCTCCAAACTGTACTAGCCAGTGGAGATCAGGCAACCTTACAAGACACACTAGCCAAAGCAAGCGGTCTATCAACTAGTCTCCTATCCTTTGCAGAATCCTATGTCTTTCTGCTCCTGATTGGTTGCTTGTCTGTAGCCCTTTGTTTCGTATTTCTATTTAGAAAATCGCCGAAAGAAATTTTATCATCTATTAGTTAATACTCTTCGAAAATCAAATTTAAACCGTGTCGGCTTCGCCTTGCTGTACTCAAGTACAGCCTGCGGCTAGCTTCCTAGTTTAATCTTTGATTTTCATTGAGTATAAGAAGGAGAAATCATGACTTTATTACAATTGCAAGATGTTACCTACCGTTATAAGAACACTGCTGAGGCAGTTTTATATCAGATCAAGTATAATTTTGAACCCGGAAAATTTTATAGTATCATTGGTGAGTCAGGAGCAGGAAAATCCACTCTCTTGTCCCTACTGGCTGGTCTAGATAGTCCTGTTGAAGGTTCTATCCTTTTCCAAGGAGAGGACATTCGGAACAAGGGATATTCTTACCATCGCATGCACCATATTTCCCTGGTCTTTCAAAATTATAATTTGATTGATTACCTTTCTCCGCTGGAAAATATCCGCTTGGTCAACAAAAAAGCAAGCAAGGATACACTTCTTGAGCTTGGTTTGGATGAAAGTCAGATCAAGCGGAACGTTCTCCAGTTATCAGGTGGTCAACAGCAACGTGTAGCCATCGCTCGCAGTTTAGTCTCAGAAGCTCCAGTTATTCTAGCTGATGAGCCAACAGGAAATCTGGACCCTAAAACTGCTGGAGATATTATCGAACTGCTCAAATCACTTGCAGAGAAAACAGGTAAATGTGTGATTGTCGTTACCCACAGTAAAGAAGTGGCACAAGCGTCAGATATTACACTTGAATTGAAGGATAAGAAACTGACTGAAACTCGCAATACTACAAAATAATATGAGCTTGTTTTGATAGAATTATTAAATCAAATCTAGAAAGGGAACCTATGTTACACAACGCATTTGCCTATGTTACAAGGAAGTTTTTCAAATCGATTGTTATCTTCCTGATTATTCTCCTCATGGCGAGCTTGAGTTTGGTCGGCTTGTCAATCAAAGGGGCTACTGCCAAGGCTTCTCAGGAGACTTTCAAAAATATCACCAATAGTTTCTCCATGCAAATCAATCGCCGCGTCAATCAAGGAACGCCCCGTGGTGCTGGGAATATCAAGGGTGAGGATATCAAAAAAATCACTGAAAATAAGGCCATCGAGTCTTATGTTAAACGCATCAACGCTATCGGAGATTTGACTGGATACGACTTGATTGAAACGCCAGAAACCAAGAAAAATCTCACTGCAGACCGTGCTAAACGGTTTGGAAGCAGTTTGATGATTACAGGTGTCAATGACTCCTCGAAAGAAGATAAGTTTGTCTCTGGTTCTTATAAGCTGGTTGAAGGTGAGCACTTAACCAACGACGACAAAGACAAGATCCTCATGCATAAGGACTTGGCAGCTAAACACGGCTGGAAAGTTGGAGATAAGGTTAAACTAGATTCTAATATCTATGATGCAGACAATGAAAAAGGTGCCAAGGAAACAGTTGAAGTGACAATCAAGGGACTCTTTGATGGTCACAATAAGTCAGCAGTAACCTACTCACAAGAACTCTATGAAAACACAGCTATCACAGACATTCACACTGCTGCAAAACTTTATGGATACACAGAAGACACAGCTATTTATGGGGATGCCACCTTCTTTGTAACAGCGGATAAGAACTTGGATGATGTCATGAAAGAGTTGAATGGTATCAGCGGTATCAACTGGAAGAGCTATACACTCGTTAAGAGCTCATCTAACTACCCAGCTCTTGAGCAATCCATTTCTGGTATGTACAAGATGGCCAACCTCCTCTTCTGGGGCAGCTTGAGCTTCTCAGTTCTTCTACTTGCGCTCTTACTTAGTCTTTGGATCAACGCCCGTCGCAAGGAAGTAGGAATTCTCCTTTCTATCGGTCTCAAGCAGGCAAGTATCTTGGGACAATTCATCACCGAATCTATCCTGATTGCCATCCCTGCTCTCGTTTCTGCTTACTTCCTAGCCAACTACACAGCTCGTGCCATCGGAAATACTGTTCTTGCCAATGTCACTTCAGGTGTTGCCAAGCAAGCCAGCAAGGCTGCTCAAGCCTCTAATCTTGGTGGTGGTGCAGAAGTAGACGGCTTTAGCAAGACCTTGTCGAGCCTAGACATTTCCATTCAGACATCAGACTTTATCATCGTCTTTGTCCTTGCCTTGGTTCTAGTGGTTCTCGTTATGGCGCTTGCTTCAAGCAATCTCCTCAGAAAACAACCAAAAGAGCTCTTGCTCGATAGCGAATAAAAAACTTGCTACCTATTCTTCCCTAAATGGGGTATAATATAGGTAGCATTTTTATCTATTTTATCTTGATAAGGACTCTTCCTATCGGGATGAAACAGAGAAGATTTACAAGAAATTTAAAAGAATGTGAAACGTTTTTTCTATGAAAATTTTAATTGTAGAAGATGAAGAGATGATCCGTGAGGGGATCAGTGACTATTTGACCGATTGTGGTTATGAAACTATTGAGGCTGCGGACGGTCAAGAAGCTCTGGAAAAATTTTCCAGCTATGAAGTTGCTCTAGTGCTACTAGATATCCAGATGCCCAAACTAAATGGTTTAGAAGTTCTGACAGAGATTCGTAAGACAAGTCAGGTTCCTGTCTTGATGTTGACCGCCTTTCAGGATGAGGAATACAAGATGAGTGCCTTTGCCTCTCTAGCAGATGGCTATCTTGAAAAACCCTTCTCCCTCTCCCTTTTAAAAGTAAGGGTGGATGCAATTTTCAAGCGCTACTACGATACAGGACGAGTCTTCTCCTATAAGGATACCAAGGTGGATTTTGAGAGCTATAGTGCAAGCCTAGCAGGTCAAGAAGTTGCTATCAATGCTAAAGAGTTGGAAATTCTGGACTATCTGGTGAAAAATGAAGGACGGGCCTTGACTCGTTCTCAGATTATCGATGCTGTCTGGAAGGCGACAGATGAGGTTCCCTTTGACCGTGTCATTGATGTTTATATCAAGGAACTGCGGAAAAAGCTAGACTTGGATTGTATCCTCACTGTGCGCAATGTTGGCTATAAATTGGAGCGAAAATGAAACGAACAGGTTTATTTACAAAGATATTTATCTATACCTTCTCGATTTTTAGTGTTCTGGTTATTTGTCTTCATTTAGCTATTTATTTTCTTTTTCCCTCGACTTATCTGAGCCATCGTCAGGAAACCATTGGTCAGAAAGCGACAGCCATTTCCCATTCCCTAGAAGGAAAGGATAGGCAAAGTATCGAGCAAGTATTAGACTTGTATTCCCAGACTAGTGATATCAAGGGGGCCGTCAAGGGAGAGATGACTGAGGACAAGTTAGAAGTTAAGGACAACCTTCCTTTGGACACGGACCGTCAAACTACTTCCCTCTTTATCGAGGAGCGTGAGGTGAAAACGCAAGATGGTAGCACTATGACTCTTCAATTTCTAGCTTCGATGGACTTGCAAAAGGAAGCAGAGCAGATTAGTCTCCAATTTCTTCCCTATACCTTGCTGGCATCGTTTTTGATTTCCCTCTTGGTAGCCTACATCTATGCTCGGACTATTGTTGCCCCGATTTTGGAAATCAAGCGAGTGACCCGTCGGATGATGGACCTGGATGCTCAAGTACGGTTGCGTGTGGATTCTAAGGATGAGATAGGTGATCTTAAGGAACAGATCAATAGCCTCTACCAGCACCTTTTGACTGTCATTGCGGACTTGCATGAGAAGAATGAAGCCATTCTCCAGCTGGAGAAGATGAAGGTCGAATTCCTACGAGGAGCCTCTCATGAACTGAAAACACCTCTGGCTAGTTTGAAAATCCTAATCGAAAATATGAAAGAAAATATCGGTCGTTACAAGGATAGAGACCACTATCTGGGAGTTGCCTTGGGGATTGTGGATGACCTCAGTCACCACGTTCTCCAGATACTTTCTCTCTCTTCTGTGCAGGAAATTCGAGAGGAGAAAGAAGGGGTTGACCTCCTTCAGATGACGCAAAGTCTGGTTAAGGATTATGCTTTGCTCGCCAAGGAGAGAGAACTTCAGATAGATAATCGTTTGAACCATCAGCAAGCTTACATAAACCCATCTGTGATGAAACTAATCCTATCGAATCTCATCAGTAATGCTATCAAGCACTCCACTCCAGGCGGCTTGGTCCGCATCGGGGAGAGAGAAGGGGAACTCTTTATCGAGAATAGCTGTAGTCCTGAAGAACAAGAAAAATTGGCCCAGTCTTTTTCTGGCAATGCTAGTCGCAAGGCCAAGGGTTCAGGAATGGGACTCTTTGTGGTCAAGAGTCTATTAGAACACGAGAAATTACCTTATCATTTTGAGATGCAAGATGATCGTTTGACCTTCTTCATGTCTTATCCTAAAATAGCCCAAGACTAAGAGAAGAAAGGGCTTGCATAGATTGAGCTATAAGAAATTCAATCTAAAGTATGGGAAAAACTAGCTTTTTTTGTCAAAAAGTGATAAAATGAACAATGTAAATGGGATGTCCCAAAAAATATATAGGAGGCCTGACAAATGGCAATCGTTTCAGCAGAAAAATTTGTCCAAGCAGCTCGTGACAACGGTTATGCAGTTGGTGGATTTAACACAAACAACCTTGAGTGGACTCAAGCTATCTTGCGCGCAGCAGAAGCTAAAAAAGCTCCAGTTTTGATCCAAACTTCAATGGGTGCTGCTAAATACATGGGTGGTTACAAAGTTGCTCGCAACTTGATCGCTAACCTTGTTGAGTCAATGGGTATCACTGTACCAGTAGCTATCCACCTTGACCACGGTCACTACGAAGATGCACTTGAATGTATCCGAGTTGGTTATACTTCAGTTATGTTTGACGGTTCACACCTTCCAGTTGAAGAAAACCTTGAAAAAGCTCGTAAAGTTGTAGAATTTGCTCACGCAAATGGTGTGTCAGTAGAAGCTGAAGTTGGTACTATCGGTGGTGAAGAAGACGGAATCATCGGTGATGGTGAATTGGCTCCAATCGAAGATGCTAAAGCAATGGTTGCAACTGGTATCGACTTCTTGGCAGCTGGTATCGGTAACATCCACGGTCCATACCCTGCAAACTGGAAAGGTCTTCACCTTGACCACTTGCAAAAATTGACTGAAGCTGTACCAGGCTTCCCAATCGTATTGCATGGTGGTTCAGGTATCCCTGATGACCAAATCCAAGCAGCTATCAAACTTGGTGTTGCGAAAGTTAACGTTAACACTGAATGCCAAATCGCATTCGCTAACGCAACTCGTAAATTTGCTCGTGACTACGAAGCTAACGAAGCAGAATACGACAAGAAAAAACTCTTCGACCCACGTAAATTCTTGGCTGACGGTGTAAAAGCTATCCAAGCATCAGTTGAAGAACGTATCGACGTATTCGGTTCAGAAGGTAAAGCTTAATAAGCTTGTAAAAGCTTGATATAACAGGGTTTATCCGATTTGGATAACCCTTTTTTCTTTGTTTTGTCACAAATTTGCCACACTTATTTTGTTAACGAATCTAATACGGGAAGGATTAGATCTTTTGTTTTTTGCGTAACGTGCAAATAGATATCGGTGCTACGACTTCCTCGTGTATGTCCAACACAATCTTGAATTGCTCCGAGTGGGATTCCTTGCTCAGCTGAAAAGCTGATATGTGTGTGACGAAAAATGTGAGTTGAAATATGCTTATTGAAACTTATTTTATTATCAATATCAATTCCTACTCGTCTTGGTTTACCGTTTTTATTTAACTTTCCATTTTCAGATGAGTTTAAGAAATTATTTAGAACACTATAATTCAGAGGCTTCTTGTTGTAATCTGGTTTATGAATGCTTTTCAAGAGTGAGTCAGTATCAAGAAGGATTGCGAGAAGTAAACTAATTGGAGGTCATTCTACTGGCGGACTGGAAGGTTTAAAATGATTGATTTGTTCTTATTTGCCCAATCAGTCAGTCCGATTCAGACTAAATAAGGAGAATGCAAAAGATGGACGGAACCATTATTTTCTCTTAACTCTTAATAAGTAGAAAAATGGATTCCACAGGAAATTTGTTTAGTTATTTAGAAGTTAATTCGGAAAATAATGTATAATAGTATTAATTGAAATGTTATGAGGTACAAAAAATGAGTTTATTTGGAAAATATAAAGAAGAATTTGATAAAAAATATGGAACATCAGAAACTTTTGTAGCATTCTTGCCAGAACATTTAAAATATAATAAAGTTGTTGAATTGAGAAAAAAAAATGGAAGTAGTAATGAACAGTATTATAAGTGGCAGTTTTTATATTCCATTGTTAATTCAGGAATGTATGCAAGAGATTTTATCGGGACTGAAGTTCAGTTTCCAAAAGGCAACAAAGACTCAGCACCTATCAAATTAGATGCAGCTATCTTTGATGATATTGAATGGTTTGGTCATTATCAGAAATATTGGCAGAATAACGATTTAGATAGTCTAGAATGGCTTAAACAGCATTTATTAGTTGCTTTAGAATTTAAAAAAGAGGATGCAAAAAATGTAGCTGAAGTTTGGGATAAACAACTTAAATCTTACATGAATGAAAGCAGAAAAGATCCTTGTTTTGGTGTTCTTTATGATACAGAAAGACTTTTTTTATTTAAGAAAGAAGGAAAATCATTTGTAAGATATAGTGATGAATATAATGTTAAAGGATTAGCAAGTAAAACTTCAGAGTTATCTTTACTTGTGCCGGATCCATATGTCAACCTTCCTGATTTTAATACTTTGATATCAAAAGGGCATAGTAAAAAAATTGATATAACTAGACAAAAAATCAAAGATTTAGAAGTAATCTCGGGTATCCAATCAATTCAAATAAATAATTCGATGAGTAGTATTTTAAAAATGATGGATAGAGTGGGATTGGTAAATCAGAAAGGGTTTGAAATATTAATACAAATCTTAACTCTAAAAATATTTGATGAAAAGGCAAATGAGAAGAATTCCAAAGAATTCTTGGACTTTTATGTAACCACAAGTGAGGCAGATTATAAGTCTCTATCTGATTCTGGTATTCAAAATTTTATTAAAAGAATTTCTTCTTTAAAGGAAAAAGCAGAAGGACAATACTATAGGATTCTTAAAGATAACGCTATAGATTTTAAGGAAGAGTCCCATATAAAAGTTTTGATAGAAATTGTACGTCAATTTCAAAATTATACCTTTATTAAATCTCATAAAACGGACCTATACCAATTAGTCTTTTATCAGTTTGCTGCTCCATTTGCAAAGGAGCAGAATGCACAATTTGTTACACCGCTACCACTCATTGATTTTTTAGTAAAAATAGTGAATCCTAGAAAAGATGAGTCAGTGATTGATCCCACTGTGGGTATTGCAGACTTTCTATCAGTGTCTTATGTAAATTCTAATAGTAAGCTTGATGATAATAATATTTTTGGAATGGATATTGATGAGCAAATGGTAATGTTAGCAACACTGAATATGTTGTTAAATGGAGATGGCAATGCTAAAATTGTCGCAAAATCTGGGAATGGATCTCTATTATCAAAGTTTGATGTTTCAGGAAATATTATAGATCTAGTTCCTTCAATGAATAAGGATGGAAATTGGGATGACCGCCCAGATAATACAAAATTAAAGAAGTTTGATGTTGTTTTGACTAATCCTCCATTTGGTGATAACAGAGCTTTTAAACCAACTGATAAAAAAGAAGTGGAAATGTTAGAATGTTATGAAATGTGGAATTTATACAGTACAGACAATAAAGGAAAGAAAAAAGCAACTTCAAAAATTGATTTAGGTGTTCTATTTTTAGAAAATGCCTACAGAATATTAGCCGAACAAGGCAGGATGGGTATTGTACTCTCAAATTCGATTGCAAGTATTGATACACATAGGTTAGCTAGAGAGTGGCTTATGAAAAAGATGAGAATCGTAGCAATTTTTGATTTACCAGCGAATGTATTTGCTGAAACAGGAGTGAATACAACAATTATTGTAGCTTATAAGCCGACAGAAGATAGATTAGAACAATTGAAAAATCAAGATTATCAGGTGTTTTTTAAACCGATAAAAAAAGTTGGGTATGAGGTTGTTACTTCCAATAGAGTAAAGCGTTTTTCACAAACTTATAAAATAAATCCTGAAACATTTGAGGTGGAAATTGATAATGAAGGTAATGCAATTATAGATGAAGATTTCACATCAACAATTTTAGAGTTTAAAGAATGGTGTTTAAGCCAAGAAAAAAATCTACAAGATATTTTCGTAAAGGAAAAGTAAAATGCAGAAAAGATATACGATTACTCCTGAGTTTATAAAATTCTCTGATATCAATAAAGACGACTTTATCCTTTCGTCATCACTATACGAAAAAGTTAATTTTAAAAATACAAATGGTATTTTTCTTAAGGAGTTATTATCATGTTCTTTAAGTAATGAATTTAAAGGTAGTGATGTTGGATCAGACAACTATGTAGATCAATCTCCATACACTTTTTTAAGAACGAAAGCTCTTCAAGATTTTAACTATTTACCAGATTTTAACAAAGAGTCTCTATTAAGGATTAAACCGTCGAGTTTTAAAGAAATGAATTTAAAAAAGGGAGATTTAATTTTATCAAAAGATAGTAATATAGGTGAGATTACTATTTTAGATGATGATTACCCCAAAATGATGATATCAAGTGCTATGTATAAACTTCCTATTGAGAAAGATAAATACTATATTTTTGCATTTATTAAACATTCCGCTTTTAGAGAACAGTTAGATTTACTTGTTCCCAAAGGTGCCACTATTAGGCATGCTAAAACCTTGTTTTTAGAATGTTCCATTATATTTCCAAAGAAAAATAGAGAAAAAATTATTGATTATATAGAAACGCTTGTTAAGTCTGTTATTAAAAAAGAAAAGCTTATAAAAATAAAACATGAGAAGATTTTGCATAGTATAGAGAATGAAATTGCTAGCAATCAAAAGGACGAAGTATTTACCTTCAGCCAACCAACTATTAGTGAATTAAAAAAGAAAAATAGGTTAGACACTAATTTATATGGATCTTATTTTAAGGAAATAAACTTTAAAATTAAAAATTATAAATATGGCTACTCAACTCTTAAAGAATTAGGGTATGAGTTATCAAGAGGACAAAATTTACAAATATCGAATATAGGAAGAAGTATCTACTCAAAGAGATATAGATCGAATTTTTATGAATTGATGTTACCTAAGTTTTTATCAAAATATGGGACAGTAAATAAAGTGGAATATCTGGGAAATTCAAATAAGCTAAAAATACTTAAAAAGGGGGAGTTGATTTTTGGTGCAGAAGGGTTTGAAAAGGGAAGGTCAATAGTAATAATCGATGAAAAAGAAAAGGTAATTACAAATATCCATGGTATTACTATCAGAAAGAAGAGAGAACAAAACCTAAAACAAGCGATATTTATAAAATGTTTTCTCGATTTTCTAAGAAGTAAAGGAGTAATTGATTTATTTGCTGTAGGTGGTAATGGAGGTAGTTTAGCTCAAAAATACTGGGATGAGATCTATTTCCCAAATCTTAGCGAAATAGTACAGGATACAGTAAGTAACTTGTACCATAATCCTGAAGCTCATTATAACAAAGAATTTGATATGGCTACATTTTACCAAATAGATGAAGAATTTAATTCTAAAGCTGGTATTTATGAGCTAGATAAATCAATGAAGTTGATAAAGAATAAAATAGATGAGGTTATTGACGCAATTGTTCAAGATAATGATCCTCAATTAACATTTGATTTTTTGAAAACAATTTAATTACGAAGAGATATAAGATTTATTCTATCGTATCAGCAACTGTCTCATTTATTTAATTTTAATCAGACTCATTCAATGATTTGAAATAAAAGTGATATAGAACCTTTGTATGTTGATATAACCAATTTTAAAATCATTTGAAATGAAACCGTTTCAAACTAAGTTTTACAAAGAGATAGAGTTTAAACTGAATATAGTACGAAAAATAAAATAAATTTTAAATCAGAATGTAGATAACCTTATTAACAATTAAAAATGGACTTTTTCTTTAATTTGATTTAAATGTCTATGTTCCTTTAGAGGTAAAAGTGGTAGTATAGTAAGGAGATGAAATTTTATTTTTCTTATACTCTTCGAAAATCAAATTCAAATCACGTCAGCTTCTCCTTGCCTTATATATGTTACTGACTTCGTCAGTTCAATCTACAACCTCAAAGCTGTGCTTTGAGCAACCTGTGGCTAGTTTACTAATTTGCACTTTGATTTTCATTGAGTATTAGTTTGGATAGGAAAAATAGCTTGAAATATTAATCGAAGAAAAGGATGGCATGAGATATGGCAATGATAGAAGTGGAACATCTTCAGAAAAATTTTGTGAAGACAGTCAAGGAACCTGGTTTGAAGGGAGCGTTGCGCTCCTTTATTCATCCTGAAAAGCAGACCTTTGAAGCGGTCAAGGATTTAACCTTTGAGGTTCCAAAAGGACAAATTTTAGGCTTCATCGGAGCCAATGGTGCTGGGAAGTCGACCACCATTAAAATGCTGACAGGGATTTTAAAGCCGACATCGGGCTATTGTCGGATCAATGGCAAGATTCCTCAGGACAATCGCCAAGATTATGTCAAGGATATTGGAGTAGTCTTCGGACAACGAACCCAGCTATGGTGGGATTTGGCTTTGCAAGAGACCTACACGGTCTTGAAAGAGATCTACGATGTACCAGACTCGCTCTTTCATAAGCGCATGGACTTTTTGAATGAAGTCTTGGACTTGAAGGAATTTATCAAAGACCCTGTGCGGACTCTTTCACTTGGTCAGCGGATGCGGGCGGATATTGCGGCTTCCTTGCTCCACAATCCCAAGGTTCTCTTTTTAGATGAGCCGACCATTGGTTTGGATGTTTCCGTCAAGGATAATATTCGACGGGCTATCACTCAGATTAACCAAGCGGAAGAAACAACCATTCTCTTGACCACTCACGACCTGAGCGATATTGAGCAACTTTGTGATCGGATTTTTATGATTGACAAGGGGCAGGAGATTTTTGATGGGACGGTTAGCCAGCTCAAGGAAACTTTTGGCAAGATGAAGACTCTCTCCTTTGAACTGCTACCAGGTCAAAGTCATCTCGTTTCTCACTATGAAGGCTTACCTGACATGACCATTGATAGACAAGGAAACAGCCTCAATATTGAATTCGATAGTTCCCGCTACCAGTCGGCTGATATTATCAAGCAAACCCTGTCTGATTTTGAAATCCGTGATTTGAAGATGGTGGATACGGATATTGAGGATATTATCCGTCGCTTCTACCGAAAGGAGCTCTAAGATGGTCAAATTATGGAGACGTTATAACCCCTTTATCAATGCAGGTGTTCAGGAATTGATCACCTATCGAGTCAACTTTATTCTCTATCGGATCGGCGATGTCATGGGGGCTTTTGTAGCCTTTTATCTCTGGAAGGCAGTCTTTGATTCCTCGCAAGAGTCCTTGATTCAGGGCTTCAGTATGGCGGATATCACCCTCTACATCATCATGAGTTTTGTGACTAACCTTTTGACCAGGTCAGATAGCTCTTTTATGATTGGGGAGGAGGTCAAGGATGGTTCCATTATCATGCGTTTGTTGAGACCAGTTCATTTTGCGGCTTCTTACCTTTTCACAGAACTTGGTTCCAAGTGGTTGATTTTTATCAGCGTTGGCCTTCCATTTTTAAGTGTCATTGTTTTGATGAAAATCTTATCTGGGCAAGGGGTTATAGAAGTACTGGGATTAACCATCCTTTATCTCTTTAGCTTAACCCTAGCCTACCTGATCAACTTTTTCTTTAATATCTGCTTTGGATTTTCAGCCTTTGTATTTAAAAATCTTTGGGGTTCCAATCTACTCAAGACTTCCATAGTGGCCTTTATGTCTGGAAGTTTGATTCCCTTGGCTTTCTTTCCTAAAATCGTTTCAGACATTCTGTCCTTCTTGCCTTTTTCATCCTTGATTTATACTCCGGTCATGATTATCGTTGGGAAATACGATGCTAGTCAGATTCTTCAAGCTATCTTGCTACAGTTTTTCTGGCTCTTAGTGATGGTGGGCTTGTCTCAGTTGATTTGGAAACGAGTTCAGTCATTTATCACCATTCAAGGAGGTTAGTATGAAAAAATATCAGCGTATGCATCTGATTTTTATCAGACAATACATCAAGCAAATCATGGAATACAAGGTTGATTTTGTGGTTGGTGTTCTTGGAGTTTTTCTGACTCAAGGCTTGAACCTCTTGTTTCTCAATGTCATCTTTCAACACATCCCCTCGCTAGAAGGCTGGACCTTTCAAGAGATAGCTTTTATTTATGGATTTTCCCTAATTCCCAAGGGACTGGATCATCTCTTTTTTGACAATCTCTGGGCACTAGGGCAGCGCTTGGTGCGAAAGGGAGAATTTGACAAGTATCTGACTCGGCCTATCAACCCTCTCTTCCACATCCTAGTCGAGACCTTTCAGATTGATGCCTTGGGTGAACTTTTGGTTGGTGGAATTTTACTAGCGACAACAGTATCAAGTATTGCTTGGACTCTTCCCAAATTCCTGCTTTTCCTAGTTTGTATTCCTTTTGCGACCTTGATTTATACTTCTTTGAAAATCGCGACTGCCAGTATCGCCTTTTGGACCAAGCAGTCAGGCGCCATGATTTACATTTTCTATATGTTTAATGACTTTGCCAAGTATCCGATTTCCATTTACAATTCTCTTCTTCGTTGGTTGATTAGCTTTATCGTGCCTTTTGCTTTTACGGCCTACTATCCTGCCAGCTATTTCTTGCAGGACAAAGATGTGATTTTTAACATTGGAGGTTTGATTTTGATTTCTCTTGTTTTCTTTGTCATTTCTTTGAAGCTCTGGGATAGAGGATTAGACGCCTACGAAAGTGCTGGTTCTTAAGTTGAAGAGACTCAAAGCCTTGTCTCAGGACGGGCTTTTTCTAATGGTGATGAAAATTTCTTGACATCTATTTTCAGAGTGCTATACTAAAAGGGTAGTCGCCGATTTAGCTCAGTTGGTAGAGCAACGCACTCGTAACGCGTAGGTCACAGGTTCGATCCCTGCAATCGGCAGAATGAAGAAGTCCATTAGGGCTTCTTTTCTTTTGTCAGGGATATTCAACCACTTAGACTGAGATACAGACCAGATAGGCAAAAGGGCTTGTTCCTGAAAAAATCCTCTGCTATAATGATTTTCGTAAGGGACGTGAGCGTTAATGTCAGACAACTCAAGTTCCTAAAAAAGAAATTGGAGACAAAAAATGAAAAAATTATTGGGGATCGTATTTTTAGTAGCAGCAGCGACAGTATTGTATTTCGGTTCTGTTGGATGGCCAAGTTTGGATGTCAACCTCTGGTCACTCATCCCGGTAGGATTGTTCCTCTATTTCACTCTAGAAAATCTTTTGAAAAAAGACTATAAGGCTAGTCTTGTGTGCCTAATCATTGCCTTTATCATTGCAAATGCTATTTTGGATCTTTTGCCAATTTCAAGTGGTTTGGTAATTGGTGCCGGTGTGCTAGCTTGTGTAGGACTCGACTACCTCTTTCCTGATAAAGATAAAAAAGAAGACAAATAGAAAAGTCTCGAGATTTCTCGAGACTTTATTGTTATTTACCAGCGTAATATTTTTGGATGCCTTTCACAATACCTGCGACTAGTCTATCTTGGTATTGATCATCACGAATACGTTGATTCTCAGTGAAATTATCCATATATCCAAGCTCCAGTAGGACGGCTGGTTTAGCTGTTTCGCGTAGTACGGCAAAGCTGCTTTCCAATAAACCAGCATCTTTGGCCCCTGTTTCTGCTAGAAGAGAGGAGTGGATAGCAGCAGCAAGGCGTTTGCTTTCACTCATACGATCAGGGTGGTTGTGCCAGTATTTATTAATCTTGCTTGGATAATCAGGTTCATCACTATAGGAGTAGGTTTGAATACCGCTCGCTTTTGAGTGAATGTTTCCAGTAGCATTGAAATGGATACTGATAAAGATATCAGAGTTGGTTTTATTTACCATTCTTGAACGCTCAGTCTTAAAATCAACATCGATATCACTGTCACGTGATGTGAGGACAGTATAACCTAATTCTTCCAGTTTTTTACGCAGTTTGCGATAGATTTGCATGTTGAGATCTTTTTCAGCGACATTGTAGTAAAAGGCGCCGGAATCTTGACCACCATGCCCAGGATCTAGGAAGATGGTGTTACTGTATTGGCCTTTTACAAATCCACCCTCAGTTGAAACTTCAGAAATCCATTGGCCGTATTTTTGGAACAAATGTTCCTTTCCATCTATCTTGTAGGTTCCTGAAACATAATGGCCACTATCGTCCAAATAGTAACGAGCCTTGTAATAGTCGTCGTAAATCCACTCATTCTTGGCCATATAGCCACCAGACTTGAGATAGTAGGCTCCAATCCATTCACGAGCTGCATAAGTCCCATTCGCTTTTAGATAGAACCAACTGTTGTAGGCCTTATCAAAGATCCACTCTTTTTCAGCCATGGCTCCACTAGATTTGAGGTAGTAGCTTCCTTTCCATTTATTGGAAAGCATGACTCCATTTTGTTCAAAAGCATACCAAGTTCCCTTGATTTTCTCCCATTTGTCTTGGGTATATTTCCCATATTCATCAGCGTAATACCAATTTTGATCAATCTTCACCCAAGAGTTTTCCGCCATAGCCCCGCTACTGCCGAGCAGGTAGGCATCAACGGTCGTTTTGCTGAGCATCACGCCGTTTTTGTCAAAATAATACCAAGAACCGTTTACTTTTTCCCATTTGTCTTGCGAGATTCTGCCAGATGGTGTGACATAATACCAATTTTGGTCAACCTTCACCCAGCCACTATCCGCCATAGCTCCACTTTTAGTGAGAAGGTAGCCATCAACGATTGTCTGACTGAGCATGACGCCATCTTTGTCGAAGTAGTACCAAACTCCTCCGATTTTTTTCCATTTTTGCTGGATGATTTTTCCAGACTCACTGGCGTAGTACCATTTCCCTTCAAGAGCCACCCAACTATTTTCTACCATGACCCCGTCTTTATTGAGAACATAGCCATCAAAGATAGTATCACTGAGTCGATTTCCCTCTTGGTCAAAATAGTACCACTTATCTTGAATTTTTTTCCATTTGAGGACGGGCTGATTGTTTTCATAGAAACGCCACTGCTTGTTTTCTTCCTGCCATCCTTCTTTTTTAGGGGCTTCTTCTTTTGACTTGTCTTTTGGAAGTGTTGCAACCTCCTCTTCAGTTTTGGTTGAAAGATCTTTCTTATCTTCCTTAGAGTTACTTTGTTCGGTGGTAACAGGAGGATTAGCATTGCTTTCCTCTGCGTAGATAGGCGTTTGGGTCAATCCTGCCATTGACAGCATCAGAGCACTGGTAAGTAATATCTTTTTCACTTTCTATTCCTAACTTTTTCTTTTTCACTTTTTTCTTTTTCCAATTTATCAACTATCAAACTGAACTTCTTCTAGTAGATACTCGATAAAGCGTTCGCCCATCTTGGATAGGCTGGTTTTTTCATGTTGGATATAGACTAGTTCAATGGGATCGTCTATGTCCAGTGGAATGGAAACGATATTGTCTCCGTTGAGATTGCTGTTCAAAATCCCTGTCGCAATGGTATAACCATCCAAACCAATCAAGAGATTAAAGAGGGTGGCACGGTCGCTGACCACGATGGATTTCTTGTGGTATTCCTGCGAGAGAATCTCTTCAGAGAAGTAGAAGGAGTTGTGAGTCCCTTGGTCATAACTAAGGTAAGGGAAGTTCTCCAAGTCCTCTAGTTTTACCTTATCTTTCTTTGCCAGAGGGTTGGTTTTGCTGACGAAGATATGGGGCTGGGCTGTAAAGAGATGGTGGGCCAAGAGGTGGTTGTCATCCAGCATTTTCGTTAAAACATCACGGTTGTAGCTGTTTAAGAAGAGGACACCGACTTCACTACGGAAGTTCTTGACATCGTCGATAATCTCCCAAGTCCGAGTTTCACGAAGGAAAAGCTCGTATTTTTCCATATCACTTTTCTTAAGTAGCGATACAAAGGCATTGACCACAAAGGCATAGTGTTGAGACGAAACGCTAAAGAGTTCGCGGTGGGCGACAGGGTTTTTATAGCGTTCCTCCAGAAGCTGGGTTTGCTCGACAACTTGACGGGCATAGGAGAGAAACTCCATCCCATCACGGGTCAAGGTAATACCCTTGGGATTGCGGATAAAGATTTCAATACCCATTTCATTTTCCAAGTCTCGAACGGCATTAGACAGACTGGGTTGGGTGATAAAGAGTTGCTTGGCTGCTTCATTCATAGAGCCAGTTTCGACGATTTTGATAATATAGTGTAATTGTTGAATTCTCATGCTTTTATTGTACCACACTTGCGGAAGAATGGGCAATGAAGACGAAGGAAATCGGGGAAAAGAGCCGATCCAGTATTGAAAAAAAGTCTAAAATCTGTTAGAATGAAAGCTATGAAAACATTCTATGATGTGCAGCAATTTCTCAAACAGTTTGGCATTATTGTCTATGTGGGGAAGCGCTTGTATGATATTGAACTGATGAAGCTTGAACTCTCTCGGATCTATGATGCGGGTCTGATGGACAAGCTAGACTATCTAGAGGCGGAAGCTGTTCTTCGTAGAGAGCACAAGATAGAATTAGACTATTTAGAGAAAAATGGAGATATGAACTTATGACAATTTGGATTGTTTGGGGAATCGTTCTGGCAATGGTGGCCTGGATGGGTTATAACTACCTTCGTATTCGTCGTGCGGCTAAGATTGTGGACAATGCAGAATTTGAAGCCTTGATTCGGAAAGGGCAATTGATTGATGTCCGTGAACCAGCAGAATTTCACAGAAAACATATCCTCGGAGCCCGCAATATTCCTTCAAATCAGTTGAAGTCAAGCCTTGCAGCCCTTCGCAAGGATAAACCTGTCCTTCTCTACGAAAACCAACGTGGACAACGAGTGACCAATGCAGCACTTTATTTGAAAAAACAAGGTTTCTCTGAGATTTATATCCTTTCTTATGGATTGGATTCTTGGAAAGGGAAAGTGAAGACGAGTTAAGAACAAGGAAAAAGTTGATAAAGTCGGTCTCATATACTAAATTAATAAACATTTTAAGGAGTTTTTAGAATATGCAAGAAAAGAAGAAGAACCCGCTTTTAGTGGGTATCCTATCTATCATTCTTAGTTTGTTATTTCCGTTGGGAGGTATTGGTTTAGGTATCACTGGTGTATTGTTTGCTAATGAACTTCAAAAAGAATCTGGCTTAGACTTTAAAACAGAGAGAATTGTATCTATTGTAGGTATTGTTCTTTCTGTTCTTAACTGGATTATTGGAATTTTCTTACACATGAATTAAAGAAGATTGAAAAAAGCTTTAAACATAAAGCTTTTTTCTTTTATCCACTTTTCTCTAAATAGTTTTTAATGATTTCCAATTCCTCTGGATTCAAGGGACGATATTGCCCTTTTGCTAGTTCTGGGTCTAATGTAAAATCGCCGAACTGGACGCGTTTTAGGGCAGTCACCTTGACACCAACTGAGAGAAACATCTTCTTGACTTGATGAAATTTGCCCTCAGAGATAGTGATGGAGGCATGGCTCTCTGTTGGGCTTGTGTCTAGAATTTCGAGCTGAGCAGGTTTACAAGTGGTTCCATCTAAAAAGACAATCCCATTTTTGAATTTTTGGATATGATCTGATGTGAGCGGTCCGTTTACTACCACTTGATAGGATTTATCGACATGGTACTGGGGATGGAGGAGTTGGAATCCTAAAGGTCCATTGTCTGTCAAAAGGAGCAGTCCCATCGTATCGCGGTCTAGTCTGCCGACAGCATAGAGCTGGTCAGACTGGATGTCAGGTGGAAGGAGGTCCATGACGGTTGGTAGTTTCTTATCCTTGCTAGCTGTAACGACTCCGTTTGGCTTATGAAGCATGAGGTAGTTGTGCTCGTAGCCTTGAATCTGCCGTCCTTGAAAGACTAATTTTTGCAATCCAGTGTCGACACTTTGAGCGAGTGAGCTGGCTGGATAATCGTCCACTAGGATTTCTTTTTTTAATAGAGCCTGTTTCATAGCCTTGCGACTGACCTTTTCTTGGGCTAATAATCTATCTAAACGCATACCAGCTTATCTTATCATAAGTCTCTGACTTTGAAAAGAGTTGCCTTGACTAGAAAAGCTAAGTGAAAACATTTACACTTAGCTGAACTGTGATTTTTGAATGAGACTGTGGTATAATTGTTCAGTTAGAAATAAAAATTTAAATATTAGAGGAAATCATGACAAAATTAAGAGAAGATATCCGTAACATTGCGATTATCGCCCACGTTGACCACGGGAAAACAACCCTCGTTGACGAATTATTGAAACAATCTGAAACTCTTGATGCACGTACTGAATTGGCAGAGCGCGCTATGGACTCAAACGATATCGAAAAAGAGCGTGGAATTACAATTCTTGCTAAAAATACAGCCGTTGCCTACAACGGAACTCGTATCAATATCATGGACACACCAGGACACGCGGACTTCGGTGGAGAAGTTGAGCGTATCATGAAAATGGTTGACGGTGTTGTTTTGGTCGTAGATGCCTACGAAGGAACCATGCCACAAACTCGTTTCGTTTTGAAAAAAGCCTTGGAACAAGACCTTGTCCCAATCGTGGTTGTTAATAAAATCGACAAACCATCAGCTCGTCCAGCAGAAGTAGTGGATGAAGTCTTGGAACTTTTCATCGAGCTTGGTGCAGATGATGACCAGCTTGATTTCCCAGTTGTTTATGCTTCAGCAATTAACGGAACATCTTCATTGTCAGACGATCCAGCTGATCAAGAAAAAACAATGGCACCAATCTTTGATACCATCATCGACCATATTCCAGCTCCAGTGGATAACTCAGATGAGCCTTTGCAGTTCCAAGTGTCACTTTTGGACTATAACGACTTCGTTGGACGTATCGGTATCGGTCGTGTCTTCCGTGGTAGTGTGAAAGTTGGGGACCAAGTTACCCTTTCTAAACTAGATGGCACAACGAAGAACTTCCGTGTTACAAAACTTTTCGGTTTCTTTGGTTTAGAACGTCGTGAGATCCAAGAAGCCAAAGCAGGTGACTTGATTGCTGTATCCGGTATGGAAGATATCTTTGTCGGTGAAACTATCACTCCAACAGACGCTGTTGAACCACTTCCAATCCTACACATCGATGAGCCAACCCTTCAAATGACCTTCTTGGTCAACAACTCACCATTTGCAGGTCGTGAAGGAAAATGGGTGACTTCTCGTAAGGTGGAAGAACGCTTGCAGGCAGAATTGCAAACAGACGTTTCCCTTCGTGTTGACCCAACGGATTCACCAGATAAATGGACTGTTTCAGGTCGTGGAGAATTGCACTTGTCAATCCTGATCGAAACCATGCGTCGTGAGGGCTATGAACTTCAAGTATCTCGTCCAGAAGTTATCGTAAAAGAGATTGATGGTGTTAAATGTGAGCCATTTGAACGTGTTCAAATCGATACTCCAGAAGAATACCAAGGATCTGTTATCCAAAGCCTTTCTGAACGTAAGGGTGAAATGTTGGATATGATCTCAACTGGTAATGGTCAAACTCGTTTGGTCTTCCTTGTTCCAGCGCGTGGTTTGATTGGATACTCAACTGAGTTCTTGTCAATGACTCGTGGTTACGGTATCATGAACCATACCTTTGACCAATACTTGCCATTGATTCCAGGGGAAATTGGGGGACGTCACCGTGGTGCCCTTGTTTCCATCGATGCTGGTAAGGCTACAACATACTCAATCATGTCTATCGAAGAACGTGGAACCATCTTTGTCAACCCAGGTACTGAGGTTTACGAAGGAATGATTATTGGTGAAAACTCTCGTGAAAACGACTTGACAGTTAACATCACCAAGGCCAAACAAATGACCAACGTTCGTTCAGCTACCAAGGACCAAACAGCGGTTATCAAAACTCCTCGTATTTTGACGCTTGAAGAGTCACTTGAGTTCTTGAACGACGATGAGTACATGGAAGTAACACCTGAGTCTATCCGTTTGCGTAAACAAATCCTTAACAAGGCAGAGCGTGAGAAAGCCAACAAAAAGAAAAAATCAGCTGAATAAGAGCTAGAAAGAGATAAAGATGGTCTATTTAATCATAGGAATCCTCTTATTACTACTCTATGTATTTGCGACACCACAAAGCATTAAAGGAACAGTCAACATCGTTATCTTGGTCTTTGTAGTTGTTGCACTCTTGATCTTGCTGATGTTGTCCATCTTGCAGATCTTCCAATTACCGACAGAGTTCTTTGTCACAATCGCCATGCTGGCTCTAGCCTACTTTAGCTTGAGAGACATTACGCTCATGCCTGTAAAAAAGGGTAAAAGAAGATAATAGAAGAGGCTGGGTAATGACTTAATTTGAGGAGAAAATCTAACAAATTTTTCCCTGATAAAACGCATAATATCAAGGTTTTTGAATGCCTGATATTATGCGTTTTTATGATTTTTAAAACTTTTTTGGCGACCTATTAGAAAGTGGATACTCTTACAATTATTTTGGAAATAATTTAATTTCTGATTTAACGTATATTTTCTCAGATTTTGGACCGAAAGAAAAAGATTGAAGAAATCGTCCAAAATGAACTTTTCTTCAATCTGGAGGCTCACACCTCTTTTTCTTATTTCTTTTTCCGGTTTAATACTGCATTGAGGACAATGGCGAGGAGGCTTGCCACGACGATTCCGTTTGAGAAGAACATTTGGAAGGCTGTTGGCATGCTGATAAAGAGATTACTATTGTTTAGTCCAACACCAGCGGCGATTGATACAGCTGCGATAAGGAAGTTGTGTTCATTGTTAGCAAAGTCAACGCGCGCTAGGATTTGCATCCCTTGAATAGATACAAAACCAAACATCACCAGCATGGCGCCACCAAGGACAGGACTCGGAATGATTTGGGCGAGGGCACCAAACTTAGGAAGGAGTCCAAGGAGGACTAGGAAACCAGCTGCGTAGTAGATTGGCAGGCGAGTCTTGATACCAGATAATTTAACCAAGCCAACGTTTTGTGAAAATCCTGTGTAAGGGAAGGTGTTAAAGATTCCTCCGAGAAGTACAGCCAAACCTTCTGCGCGGTAACCGTTGCGAAGGCGCGTGCTGTCTATTGGGTCATTGGTAATATCAGACAAGGCCAGGTAAACACCAGTGGACTCAACCATAGACACCGTTGCAATGATACACATCATGACGATGGATGAGATTTCAAAAGTCGGTACACCAAAGTAGAGGGGAGTTGGGACATGGACAAGCGGTGCTGCAGCCACAGGAGAAAAGTCAACCAAGCCCATGGTAGCAGCAATGGCGGTTCCGACTACGAGACCAATCAAAATGGAGATAGACTTGATAAATCCTTTGGTAAAGATGTTGATCAAGAGGATAATCAGAACAGTGATAGCAGCAAGTAAGAGACTTTGACCAGTTGGCTCTGGAACATTATTTCCCATATTTCCAATAGCAACAGGAATCAAGGTCAATCCAATCGTGGTAATAACAGATCCTGTTACGATAGATGGAAAGAGATTGGCTACTTTTGAGAAAATGCCTGAAATCAGAACCACATAAATCCCTGAAACGATAAGGGCACCAAACATAGCTCCGCTACCGTGGCTTTGCCCAATCATAATCAAGGGAGCAACCGACTGGAAGGCAACTCCGAGAACGACTGGTAGTCCAATTCCAAAGTATTTATTGAGTTGGAGTTGGAGGAAGGTGGCCACCCCACACATGAAGATATCTGTAGAAATCAGGTAGGTCAACTGTTCAGCTGAATAGCCAAGAGCTGTCGCAATCATGATAGGAACTAGGATAGAACCTGAGTACATGGCGAGTAAGTGCTGCAAGCCGAGAACGGCTGCCTGCGAGTGTTTTTCTTGTTTTTGCATTAGAGATCTGCCTCCTTAAATACGACCTGACCATTTTCGAAACTATCCAAGCGAGCCAGTGATAGGACGGGGTAGCCTGCTTTTTCAAGCAAATCACGACCATCCTGGAAAGATTTTTCGATAACAATTCCGATAGCTTGAACTTTTGCTCCGGCTTGTTCGATGATTTGGATCAAGCCTTTGGCAGCTTGCCCGTTAGCTAGGAAATCATCGATAATCAAGACCTTGTCCTCAGGTGAGAGGAATTTTCCAGCAATAGAAACGGTGCTGGTCACCTGCTTGGTAAAGGAGTAGACTTCGGCGGTTAAGATACCTTCGTTCATGGTGATGTTTTTAGCTTTTTTTGCGAAAATCATGGGAACATTCAAGGCTTCAGCTGTAAAAACAGCTGGGGCAATGCCTGACGCTTCAATGGTTACGACCTTGGTAATGCCAGCAGAAGCGAATTTTTCCGCAAAAACTTTACCAATCTCCCGCATCAAACGATAGTCAACCTGGTGGGTTAAAAAGGAATCTACCTTGAGGATGTTGTCACCCAAGATATGCCCATCCTGAAGGATGCGCTCTTCTAATAATTTCATAAGACCTCCTAAAGTCTAAAAGATGCTTCATTTGCTTGTTTAGAGTTTCTAGCAAGAAATAGAAAAAGAACCTACTTAATCCCCTAAGTAAGTCCCCAAAATAGGCATGGCCAACACCATACCTTCAGCTGACTTACTCATTGTTAGGTGTTACGGCACCTTGTAGAAACGTCGTGCCAATTCACGACATAAACAAGTAAAATACTACCATTATCAAACGCGACAACGTTAATGTCATTATTTTACACCAAATAGCTTTAGAAATCAAATATTTTGTTAGGATTTAGATAAAAAAAGAGA
The DNA here is from genome assembly GCF_019929365.1 of Streptococcus oralis. Taxonomy (GTDB): domain Bacteria; phylum Bacillota; class Bacilli; order Lactobacillales; family Streptococcaceae; genus Streptococcus; species Streptococcus oralis_BT. The sequence continues at coordinate 250,452 of NZ_JAHZPH010000002.1, forward strand.
ACGAACAAAAACCTACAACACGATACGGTATTGTAGGTTTCTATACTTCTATTCGCTAAATCTTAAAAAATAGCCGTCTGGATCCAAAACTGCAAATTCGTGAGGATAGATATAGTGATCTCCAACACGAAATGTTCTCTTGATCAGCGGACGATGGATAGGATAGTTGGCTTCGATCACTTTTTGATAAAGTTGTGGGACATCCTTTATACCAAAGGATAGGTTGACACCTTTTCCAAAAGGGTAGGTAAGGTTAGCCAGTTCCTCAGGGGTTCCTTCCTCTAGCATTAGTTGGCACTCTTCAAGAGAGAGAAAGAGGAAGTTTTCTTCTGGACGATCGTATTCGATCCTAAAACCGAGTAAATCGCAGTAGAAGGAACGGGACTGTTCGATATTCGATACCATAAACTCGGGAATAACTGCATTGTAGTTCATCGTGAAAATCCTTAAAGTTCAATTTCCAATACAATCGGTGTATGGTCTTGACGAGCTCCTGAGTCAATCATGTCTGACTTGGTTACCTTGTCAGCGACGCGGTTACTGGTGAGCCAGTAGTCGATTCTCCAGCCAGTATTGTTGATTTTAGAAGTTTTGCTGCGTTGTGCCCACCAAGTGTAGCGTTCTGGGACATCGCCGTGAAGATGACGGAAGGTGTCGGTAAATCCAGTTGCCAAGAGGTTGGTAAAGCCAGCACGTTCTTCGTCTGTAAATCCAGGTGAACGGCGGTTGCTGGCAGGGTTTGCAAGGTCGATTTCTTTGTGGGCTACGTTATAGTCACCCGTCGCAAGGACTGGTTTTTCTTTGTCTAACTCAGCTAGATACTCAGCGTATTTGACATCCCAGACTTGGCGTTCTTCCAAGCGTTTGAGGCCATCGCCAGCGTTTGGAGTGTAAACTTGCGTTACGAAAAATTCATCAAATTCCAAGGTGATGATGCGGCCTTCCAAGTCCATGGTAGAAGGGGCACCGATTTCTGGGAAGCTGATCGTTGGTGTGAGTTCTTTTTTATAGAGGAACATGGTTCCAGCATAGCCTTTACGAGCAGGTTCTTGGGAAGAACGCCAAGTATTTTCATACCCTGGAAAGAGTTCTTCGAGAACTTCCAGATGTTTTTTTGTAGGACCCTTGGCAGAAAGCTTGGTTTCTTGGATAGCGATGATATCAGCATTTTCAGCGACCAAGGTTTGTAGGACTTCTTGGGACAATTTTGCACGAGCTGAGTCGCTCGTTAGGGCTGCGTTGAGGGAATCAATATTCCATGAGATGAGTTTCATAAAGTTACCTTTTTCATTCAGATTATAGATTTTATTATACCAAAAAAAGGTCCATTTCCCCAACGTATGGCTTGAAAAATCACTCTCTTTCGTTTATAATTAAGAATGATTTTATGAAAGGGAGTGAAAATAAATGAAATTTTACTCATATGACTATGTACTTAGCCAAATCAGTCAGCAAAATGGCATCATGATTGGCTTTGGAATTGTTCTCCTAGCTATCACAGGATTTTTTGCTTTTAAAGCCTATCGAGATAAAAAGGGGACTAAGTTTCGGGAATTGGTCATGATTTTGGCCTTGACCTTGGTGGCCATGCTTTTGGTGACAATCTCAAAATACCAGACCAATCAAGCCTCTAACAACCAATTTCAAACCTCCCTTCATTTCATAGAGGTTGTTTCCAAAGACTTGGGAGTGGATAAATCAGAAGTTTATGTCAATACTTCTGCAGCCACTGATGGAGCGCTTGTCAAGGTAGGTCCAAATTTCTACCGCGCCATGAACGGGAGCCAACCAGACAAGTATCTTTTAGAGAAATTAGAATTGCATCAAACAGACGCTATTGAATTGGTGGAGGTAAACAAATGACACTCAATTATATGGAAATTTTAATCAAACTGGCCTTGGGTCTTTTCTCTCTTGTTTTTGTTATTAATGTGACAGGAAAGGGGAATCTAGCACCTAACTCTGCTACAGACCAAATTCAGAACTATGTTCTTGGTGGTATCATCGGTGGGGTGATTTACAATAGTTCAATCAGCATTCTGCAGTACGCAGTGATTTTGATGATGTGGACGATTTTGGTCTTGACCCTCAAGTGGCTCAATAACAATGTTCGTTTTGTCAAACGCTTGATTGATGGAAAACCAACTCTCCTTATCAAAAATGGGCAGATTGACCCAGAAGCCTGTCGTTCAGTTGGTTTGTCTGCAGCAGAAGTTGCTCTCAAACTTCGTAGCCAAGGAATTTTCCAGATGAAGCAGGTCAAACGAGCTGTGCATGAGCAAAATGGCCAACTCATCGTGGTCCAAATGGGAGATGAAAATCCTAAGTATCCAGTTGTGACTGACGGTGTGATCCAAGTCGATGTTTTGGAATATATTGACCGTAGCGAAGAGTGGTTGCTTGATAATCTCAGCAAACAAGGGCATGACAATGTGGCCAATATCTTTATCGCTGAGTATGACAAGGGTGCCGTCTCAGTCGTAACTTATGAATAAGAAAAACCTGGGGTCTTGTACTCTTCAAAAATCAAATTCAAACTGCGTCAACGTCGCCTTGCCGTATGTAGGTTACTGACTTCGTCAGTTCTATCTACAACCTCAAAGCAGTGCTTTGAGCAGCTTGCGGCTAGTTTCCTAGTTTGCTCTTTGATTTTCATTGAGTCTTGGCCTCAGGTTTCCATTTGCAATCAGAAAGGGATTTTATGTCCATTATTCAAAAACTTTGGTGGTTTTTCAGGTTAGAAAAACGCCGTTATCTAGTCGGGATTATGGCCTTGGTCTTGGTTTCCGTCCTCAATCTCATTCCTCCCATGGTTATGGGGCGGGTGATTGATGCCATTACATCGGGGCAATTAACCCATCAGGACCTCCTTCTTAATCTATTTTATCTGCTGCTGGCAGCCTTTGGGATGTACTATCTGCGATATGTTTGGCGCATGTATATCCTTGGAACTTCCTACCGTCTGGGGCAGATTATGCGCTCTCGATTGTTTGAGCATTTCACAAAAATGTCGCCAGCCTTTTATCAGACCTATCGAACGGGAGACCTGATGGCACACGCCACCAATGATATCAATGCCCTAACTCGTCTCGCAGGTGGAGGAGTCATGTCAGCAGTGGATGCTTCCATCACGGCGCTGGTGACTTTGCTGACCATGCTTTTTAGCATTTCTTGGCAGATGACTCTGGTTGCCATTCTTCCCTTGCCTTTCATGGCCTATGCGACCAGTCGTCTAGGGAGAAAGACCCACAAGGCCTTTGGCGAGTCACAGGCGGCATTTTCCGAACTCAATAACAAGGTGCAGGAGTCTGTATCGGGTATCAAAGTGACCAAATCTTTCGGTTATCAGGCGGACGAGTTGAAGTCCTTTCAGGCAGTAAATGAATTGACCTTCCAAAAGAACCTCCAAACCATGAAATACGATAGTCTCTTTGACCCTATGGTTCTCTTGTTTGTTGGTTCATCCTATGTTTTAACCCTTTTGGTCGGTTCCTTGATGGTTCAGGAGAGGCAAATCACGGTTGGGAATCTGGTCACCTTTATCAGCTACTTGGATATGCTGGTCTGGCCTCTTATGGCCATTGGTTTCCTCTTTAATATCACTCAGCGAGGCAAGGTTTCTTACCAACGGATTGAGGAACTTTTATCTCAGGAATCACCTGTAAAAGACCCTGAGTTTCCTCTGGACGGTATTGAAAATGGACGTTTGGAGTACGCTATTGACAGCTTTGCCTTTGAAAATGAGGAGACACTGACGGATATTCACTTTAGTTTAGAAAAAAGGACAAACCCTAGGCTTGGTCGGACAGACAGGCTCTGGGAAAACGTCCTTGATTAAGCTCCTCTTGCGTGAATACGATGTGGATAAGGGAGCTATTTATCTAAACGATCACGATATTCGTGATTATCGTCTGACAGACCTTCGTGGTCTCATGGGCTATGTCCCTCAGGACCAGTTCCTCTTTGCGACCTCTATCTTAGACAATATCCGCTTCGGCAATCCTAATTTGCCCCTTTCAGCGGTCGAGGAAGCGACTAAACTAGCTCAAGTTTACCAAGATATTGTGGACATGCCTCAGGGATTTGATACGCTGATCGGTGAAAAGGGAGTCAGTCTCTCAGGTGGTCAAAAGCAACGTCTGGCTATGAGTCGAGCTATGATTTTAGATCCTGATATCTTGATTTTAGATGATTCCTTGTCCGCCGTGGATGCCAAGACAGAGTATGCCATCATTGACAATCTCAAGGAGACGCGGAAGGATAAGACAACCATTATCACAGCCCATCGACTCAGTGCAGTTGTCCATGCAGATCTGATTTTGGTTCTGCAAAATGGCCAAATCATAGAACGCGGTACACACGAAGACCTGCTAGCTTTAGATGGCTGGTATGCCCAAACCTACCAGTCTCAGCAATTGGAAATGAAAGGAGAAGAAGATGCAGAATAAGAAAGAACAATGGGTTGTATTGAAGCGCTTGATGTCTTATCTCAAGCCCTATGGCCTCCTGACCTTTTTGGCACTCAGTTTTCTCCTCGCGACGACGGTCATTAAAAGTGTCATTCCCCTTGTAGCTTCCCACTTTATCGACCAGTACCTCAGCAATCTCAACCAACTTGCTGTGACCGTTTTGCTGGTCTACTATGGTCTTTATATCCTACAAACTCTAGTTCAGTATATCGGCAATCTTCTCTTTGCGCGGGTTTCCTACAGTATTGTCAGAGATATTCGTCGGGATGCCTTTGCCAATATGGAGAAACTGGGCATGTCTTATTTTGACAAGACGCCAGCAGGTTCCATCGTTTCTCGTTTGACCAATGATACCGAGACCATCAGTGATATGTTTTCAGGGATTTTATCCAGCTTTATTTCAGCAGTTTTCATCTTTCTGACAACTCTCTATACCATGTTGGTGCTGGATTTTCGTTTGACAGCTTTAGTCTTGCTCTTTCTTCCCTTGATTTTTCTGTTGGTCAATCTCTACCGGAAAAAGTCAGTGAAAATCATCAAGAAAACCAGAAGTCTCTTGTCAGATATCAATAGTAAGCTGGCAGAGAATATTGAGGGAATCAGGATTATCCAGGCCTTTAATCAAGAGAAGCGCCTGCAGGCAGAATTTGATGAAATCAACCAAGAACACTTGGTCTATGCCAACCGTTCTGTAGCCTTGGATGCCCTCTTTTTGAGACCTGCCATGAGTTTGCTGAAACTCCTAGGATACGCCGTTTTGATGGCCTACTTTGGTTACCGTGGTCTTTCTATCGGGATAACGGCCGGAACCATGTATGCCTTTATCCAGTACATCAACCGCCTTTTTGATCCCCTGATTGAGGTGACGCAAAACTTTTCAACCCTTCAAACGTCCATGGTATCTGCAGGTCGTGTCTTTGCCTTGATTGACGAGAAGACCTATGAGCCTCTTCAAGAAAATGGACCAGCCAAAGTCAAAGAAGGCAATATTCGTTTTGAATATGTATGTTTCTCTTATGATGGCAAACATCCGATTCTGGATGACATTTCCTTTTCGGTTAAGAAGGGTGAAACCATTGCCTTTGTAGGACATACAGGTTCTGGGAAATCTTCCATTATCAATGTCCTCATGCGCTTTTATGAATTTCAGTCAGGCCGAGTTCTCTTGGATGGTGTGGATATTAGAGACTACAGTCAGGAAGAGCTGAGAAAGAACATCGGTCTTGTCTTACAGGATCCCTTCCTCTATCATGGAACCATCAAGTCCAATATCGCCATGTACCAAGATCTTAGTGATGAAGAGGTTCAGGCTGCGGCTGCCTTTGTCGATGCAGATTCCTTTATTCAGGACCTTCCTCTGGGTTATGATGCACCTGTGTCTGAGCGTGGTTCGAGCTTTTCTACTGGCCAGCGCCAGCTTCTTGCCTTTGCCAGAACAGTCGCCAGTCAGCCTAAAATCCTGATTTTGGATGAAGCGACAGCCAATATTGACTCGGAGACAGAAAGTTTGGTTCAGGATTCTCTGGCTAAAATGAGAAAAGGACGGACGACCATTGCCATCGCCCACCGCCTTTCGACCATCCAGGACGCTAACTGCATTTATGTTTTGGACAAGGGGCGCATCATTGAGAGCGGAACCCATGAGGAACTCTTGGCCCTGAGAGGAACCTATCACAAGATGTATCGTTTGCAGGCTGGAGCCATGTCCTAATAAGAATTCCTCCAAATTACAGCTTTCTTGCACCGCCTTTTCCATTTTGTGGTATAATGAAAAATGTTGACAAATAGTATAATGAAAACAAAGGAGAAACAGCATGCTGAAATGGGAAGACTTGCCCGTGGAAATGCAATCAAGCGAGGTTGAGTCTTACTACCAGCTTGTCTCTAAAAGGAAGGGTTCGCTGATTTTCAAGCGTTGCCTGGACTGGGTTCTGGCCCTGTTTTTGCTAGTTTTGACTTCTCCCATCTTTCTTGTCTTGAGCATTTGGATCAAGTTGGATAGCAAGGGACCTGTCATTTACAAGCAAGAGCGCGTGACCCAGTACAACCGTCCGTTCAAGATTTGGAAGTTCCGTACTATGGTAACGGATGCGGATAAAAAAGGAAGTCTAGTGACTTCTGCTAACGATAGCCGCATTACCAAAGTGGGAAATTTCATCCGCCGTGTGCGTTTGGACGAACTACCTCAGTTGGTCAATGTCCTTAAAGGTGAGATGTCCTTTGTTGGGACAAGACCTGAGGTGCCACGTTACACCGAGCAGTATAGTCCTGAAATGATGGCGACCTTGCTCTTGCCAGCAGGAATCACCTCTCCAGCCAGCATCAACTACAAGGATGAGGATACGATCATCAGTCAAATGACGGAGAAAGGTCTGTCAGTTGACAAGGCCTATGTTGAACACGTCCTCCCTGAAAAGATGCGCTATAACCTCGCCTATCTCCGAGAGTTTAGTTTCCTTGGGGACATCAAAATCATGTTTCAAACCGTGTTTGAAGTGCTAAAATAAAGTAGTCATGAGAAAATGAGTACAGATAAAAGGAGCAAATCAATGCCAAATTACAATATTCCATTTTCACCACCTGATATTACAGAAGCAGAAATTGCTGAAGTAGCGGATACCCTACGTTCTGGTTGGATCACAACAGGTCCTAAGACAAAAGAACTGGAGCGTCGCTTGTCCCAATACACACAGACACCTAAGACTGTCTGCCTCAACTCTGCAACTGCAGCGCTTGAGTTGATTTTGCGAGTCTTGGAAGTAGGGCCTGGTGACGAAGTTATCGTTCCAGCTATGACCTATACAGCTTCATGTAGCGTCATCACTCACGTGGGAGCAACACCTGTCATGGTGGATATCCAAGCAGATACTTTTGAAATGGACTATGACTTGCTTGAGCAAGCTATTACTGAAAAGACCAAGGTGATTATTCCGGTTGAGCTTGCAGGAATTGTTTGCGACTATGACCGTTTATTCCAAGTCGTGGAGAAGAAACGTGACCTATTTACAGCTACTAGCAAGTGGCAAAAAGCCTTTAACCGCATTGTGATTGTCTCAGATAGTGCCCACGCTTTGGGATCTACTTACAAAGGACAACCAGCTGGCTCTATCGCTGACTTTACTTCCTTCTCATTCCATGCTGTTAAGAACTTTACAACAGCTGAGGGAGGAAGTGCGACTTGGAAGGCCAATCCAACGATTGACGACGAAGAAATGTACAAGGAATTCCAAATCCTTTCCCTTCATGGTCAAACCAAAGATGCCCTTGCTAAGATGCAACTTGGCTCATGGGAATACGATATCGTAACCCCTGCCTACAAGTGCAATATGACAGATATCATGGCTTCGATTGGTTTGGTACAATTGGACCGCTACCCTGGTTTGTTGCAACGTCGTAAGGACATCGTGGACCGTTATGATCGTGGTTTTGCGGGTACTCGTATTCACCCATTGGCACACAAGACTGATACTGTCGAGTCTTGTCGTCACCTCTACATCACCCATGTAGAAGGTGCTAGTCTAGAGGAGCGTAATCGTATCATCCAAGAATTGGCCAAAGCAGGAATTGCAAGTAATGTCCACTACAAACCGCTTCCTCTTTTGACAGCCTATAAGAATCTTGGGTTTGATATGGCAGATTATCCAAAGGCCTATGCTTTCTTTGAAAATGAAATCACGCTTCCTCTTCACACAAAATTAACCGATGAAGAAGTAGATTATATTATCGAAACCTTGGTGAGAGTTTCTGAAGAAATCCTTGGTTCTGGAAAAAAATCATAAAAAAATCTTGACAAAAAGCGGACAATAACATATAATATTCTCAATAAATCAGAAAAGTAACTATGTTTGATCTTCAGGGAGCCTGTGGTGATTGTGAACAGGTGGTTGGAAGTAGTGAAAGTGGGCTGATTTTAAAAATGAATTTGAAACAATGAAAATTCGGTGCGCACACCTTACAGTGCAACTTGTTGTTAGACAAGGCAGAGATGTAAAGGGGAATAGTCCCTTTATAATTGAGGTGGCACCGCGTTACCAACGCCCTCACACAGATTATTTTCTGTGTGTGGGCTTTTTTCATATCTTTAAATTAATACTGAAAGAGGAAAAATTTTATGACAACTAAAGGTTATTTTGGACAATTTGGTGGAAGTTTTGTACCAGAGCCGATTCAGGCTTTGTTGGATGAGTTGGAAGTGACATTTGACAAGTTCAAGGATGATCCAGAGTTTTTGGCAGAATTTCGCCATTACTTGAAGGACTATTCCGGTCGCGAAACACCGCTTTATTTTGCGGAAAGTTTAACAGACCATTTAGGTGGTGCTAAGATTTATCTCAAACGTGAAGACCTTAACCACCTTGGTTCACACAAACTCAACAACGTTTTAGGGCAAATCCTTCTTGCCAAACGTATGGGCAAAAAACGAGTGATCGCAGAAACAGGTGCTGGTCAGCACGGGGTTGCGACTGCAGCTGCTGCAGCTAAGTTTGGTATGGCTTGTGATGTCTACATGGGGGCAGAAGATGTGGAGCGTCAGCGTCTCAATGTTTTCCGTATGGAGATGATGGGAGCAACTGTGCACGCAGTTGAAACAGGCACTCGTACACTTAAAGATGCGGTTGATGCAGCCTTTGGAGCATGGATGAATGACCTTGAAGCTTTCTATGTTCTTGGTTCTGCTGTAGGTCCTCACCCTTATCCTACTATTGTCCATGAGTTCCAAAAAGTCATCAGTGAAGAATCTCGCCGTCAAATCTTGGAAAAAGAAGGCCGCTTGCCAGACTACGTCATTGCCTGTGTAGGTGGTGGTTCTAATGCCATCGGTGCTTTTTCTCAATATGTGGCTGATGAAGAAGTCAAATTGGTTGGGGTAGAAGCTGCTGGGCATGGACTTGATACAGACAAGCACGCAGCCACTATGACAAAAGGTAGTGTCGGAATTGTTGACGGAATGAAGACCTATGCAGTCTTTAAGGAAGATGGAGAACTGGCGCCAGTTTACTCTATCTCAGCTGGTTTGGACTATCCAGGAGTTGGCCCAGAACACGCCTATTTCAAAGATTCTGGTCGTGTGGAATATGTAGCAGCAACAGATGAAGAAGCTGTTCAAGCCTTGCTCCTCCTCAGCAAGACAGAAGGAATTATCCCAGCCATTGAAAGCTCACACGCTATCGCAGAAGCAGTTAAACGTGCACCGAAACTAAGTAAGGATGAGATTATCATCATCAATGTTTCAGGTCGTGGAGATAAGGACGTGGCTGCGATTGCAGATTACCTAGATGCAAAAAACTAACAGATGGAAAAATTACGTCATTTCTCTCACAGAGAGCTTGTGGTTGCTGGAAACAAGCAGAGAAAGCTGTAAGGTTGGGTCCATCTGAAACGAGAGAAGAAAACATAATTCTCAAGGGAGTGCCCTTTATCGCACAGCCTGTTACAAGAGGTATCTGAGACAGGAGTGAGAGATAGGAACAATCCTATAATTGAGGTGGCACCGCGAATTTCGTCCTCACGCAAGTTAGTTTGCGTGGGGATTTTTCATACAGTCGCCACGAACTAGAATTAGAACTGAAAGGGAAATTACAATGGAACGAATCATTCATGGAGATGTCTTATCACCAATCTTGGCTTATATGCGCCTAAAGGGAAAACACAAGGTGATCCTAGAGAGTATTCCGAGAGACAAGGAAACAGCTCGTTTTTCTATCCTAGCCTATAATCCAGTCTTTGAGATTCAGTTTGAAAATGGGTTCCTCTATCAAAATGGGCAAGTGATTGATCGGGATCCCTTGGATTTCCTTTATGAAGTGACTCATAAGAGCCAGCACCATTCAGACCTACCTTTTGGTGGGGGAGCTATTGGCTTTGTGGGTTACGATATGATTTCGCTCTATGAGGAAATCGGCCAAATCCCTCAAGATACCATTGGGACGCCAGACATGCACTTCTTTGTCTATGAGAGTTATATGGTCTTTGACCACAAGAAAGAAAAAATTCATGTCATAGAGGAGGCTCTTTATAGCGATCGCAGTCAAGAAGACTTGGAAAAAGCCTTGAATCAAGTGCTTGAGGAATTACGCATTCCTGCACCAAATGAATTTGAAGACCTGGATCTATCACCACTTGACTTCAAACCCCATATCGCCCCTCAGAAGTTTGAGGAAATGGTGGAAACAGATCGTGACTTGATTCGTAATGGTGATATGTTCCAATGCGTGCTCAGTCAGCGCTTCTCAGCAGAGATTACTGGAAATCCATTTGACTTCTACAGAAATCTTCGCGTGACCAATCCATCTAATTACCTCTATTTCTATGATTTTGGGGATTATCAAATCATCGGTGCCAGTCCTGAAAGTTTGGTTTCCGTCAAAAATGGCATCGTGACAACCAATCCGATTGCGGGAACGCGACCAAGAGGAGCAACGGAAGAAGAGGATAAGGCCTTGGCGACAGACCTCCTCTCAGATGAGAAGGAAACAGCAGAACATCGAATGTTGGTAGACTTGGGGCGTAACGATATTGGCCGCATCTCTGAAACGGCAAGTGTTCAAGTCACCAAGTATATGGAAGTGGAGCTTTTCCGTTATGTCATGCATTTGACCAGCGTGGTGAAAGGACGTTTGCTTCCCGAACTTACTGCCATGGATGCCTTGAAAGCTACACTTCCAGCTGGAACAGTTTCAGGAGCACCAAAGATTCGGGCCATGAGACGCATCTATGAACTGGAAACGGAAAAACGAGGCGTATACGCAGGAGCAATCGGCTATCTGTCTGCGACGGGTGATATGGATTTCGCTATCGCCATCCGAACCATGATTCTTAAAAATCAAACAGCCTATGTGCAGGCTGGAGCAGGGATTGTCTACGACTCTATCGCCCAAAACGAATACCAAGAAACTATTAACAAAGCTAAATCTATGACTAGAATTGGAGAACTAAGACCATGATTTTATTGATTGACAACTATGATTCTTTTACCTATAACTTGGCCCAATACATTGGGAATTTCGCAGAAGTTCAGGTCTTGAGAAATGATGATCCCAAGCTGTGTGAAGAAGCTGAAAAAGCAGATGGTCTGGTCTTTTCTCCTGGTCCCGGTTGGCCAGTTGATGCTGGTAAGATGGAGGACATGATTCGTGACTTTGCTGGCAAGAAGCCAATTCTTGGGATTTGTTTAGGTCATCAAGCCATCGCAGAAGTTTTTGGCGGTAAGCTAGGATTGGCTCCCAAAGTCATGCATGGAAAACAGAGCCATATCAACTTTGAAGCTCCATCTGTTCTGTATCAAGGAATCGAGGATGGTCATCCGGTCATGCGTTACCACAGTATTTTGATTGAAGAAATGCCTAAAGACTTTGAAGTGACAGCTCGTTCGACCGATGACCAAGCCATTATGGGAATTCAACACAAAAGCCTACCAATTTATGGATTCCAGTATCATCCAGAGAGTATCGGAACGCCAGATGGCTTGTCTTCTATTCGGAATTTTATCGAGAAGGTTGTAAAGTGAGGAAACTAGGATGAAAGAGATTATTGAAAAACTAGCAAAATTTAAAAATTTATCAGGTGTGGAAATGACGGATGTCATCGAACGTATCGTAACTGGCCGTGTAACAGAGGCACAGATTGCTTCTCTCCTCTTGGCGCTTAAGATGAAGGGGGAAACACCTGAAGAACGCACAGCCATTGCTCAAGTCATGAGAGGACATGCCCAACACATTCCAACTGAAATTCATGATGCCATGGACAACTGTGGTACAGGTGGAGATAAGTCTTTCAGTTTTAACATTTCCACAACTGCAGCCTTTGTCTTGGCTGGTGGTGGTATTCACATGGCCAAACACGGTAACCGCTCGATTTCTTCTAAATCTGGTTCGGCAGACGTCCTTCAAGCCTTGGGAATCAACCTAGACCTTAAACCGGCTGAACTAGGTAAGATCTTTGATAAAACTGGAATCGTCTTTCTCTTCGCCAAAAATATGCACCCAGCCATGAAATACATCATGCCAGCTCGTTTGGAATTAGGAATTCCAACGATTATGAACTTGACTGGTCCCCTGATTCATCCAATGGCCTTAGAAACACAGCTTCTTGGGATTAGTCGACCAGAACTTCTAGAAAGTACAGCTCAGGTTTTGAAAAATATGGGTCGCAAACGTGCCATTGTGGTTGCTGGACCAGAAGGACTGGATGAGGCTGGTTTGAATGGAACAACCAATATTGCTCTTCTTGAAAATGGCGAAATCACCTTATCAAGCTTTACTCCAGAGGATTTGGGAATGGAAGGCATTGCAATTGAGGACATTCGAGGAGGAAACGCTCAGGAAAATGCAGAAATTTTGCTCAGCGTTCTGAAAAACGAACCAAGCCCATTCTTGGAAACGACGGTTGTAAATGCTGGTCTTGGTTTCTATGCTAATGGTAAGGTGGCTAGTATCAAGGAAGGAGTTGCCTTGGCTCGTCAAGTGATTGCTAGTGGCAAGGCCCTTGAAAAACTCAGACTGTTACAGGAGTACCAAAAATGAGTCAGGAATTTTTATCACGAATCTTGGAGCAGAAGGCGCGTGAGGTCGAGCAGATGGAGCCGGAGGAAACCCAGCCCTTGCGCCAGACCTACCGCTTGGCTGACTTTTTGAAGAATAATCAGGAACGCTTGCAGGTAATCGCTGAAGTCAAGAAAGCTAGCCCTAGTCTGGGAGATATCAATCTCGATGTGGATATTGTGCAACAGGCCCAGACTTATGAAGAAAACGGCGCAGTGATGATTTCTGTTTTGACAGATGAGGTTTTCTTTAAAGGGCATTTGGATTATCTACGAGAGATTTCTAGTCAGGTAGAGATTCCAACGCTCAACAAGGACTTTATCATCGATGAAAAGCAAATCATCCGTGCTCGCAATGCCGGCGCGACAGTCATTTTGCTCATTGTCGCTGCCTTATCAGAAGAACGCCTCAAGGAACTGTATGACTACGCGACAGAGCTTGGTCTGGAAGTCTTGGTGGAAACTCATAATCTGGCTGAACTAGAAGTGGCTTACAGACTGGGTGCTGAGATTATTGGGGTCAATAATCGCAACTTGACCACCTTTGAAGTCGACTTGCAGACTAGTGTAGACTTGGCCCAGCACTTTAAGGAAGATCGTTATTACATTTCTGAATCTGCTATTTTCACAGGGAAGGATGCGGAACGAGTAGCACCATACTTTAACGGAATTTTGGTGGGAACAGCTCTCATGCAGGCAGAAGATGTGCCCCAGAGAATCAAGGAGTTGCAGATTGACAAAGGTTAAGATTTGTGGATTATCGACCAAAGAAGCAGTAGAGACAGCCGTATCAGCAGGGGCAGACTACATTGGTTTTGTCTTTGCGCCTAGTAAAAGACAGGTGACCTTGGAAGAGGCTGCTGAGCTGGCAAAGCTCATTCCTTCCGATGTAAAAAAGGTTGGCGTATTTGTTTCACCAAGTCAGGCAGAACTACTAGAAGCGATTGAAAAAGTTGGCTTGGATTTGGTTCAAGTTCACAGTCAGGTGGCGGATGATTTGTTTGAGGATTTGCCTTGTGCCAGCATTCAGGCGGTACAGGTGGATGGAGATGGTCATGTGCCTAATTCTCGGGCAGATTATCTACTCTTTGATGCTCCTGTGGCAGGGAGTGGCCAGACCTTTGACTGGGGCCAACTGGATACGACAGGACTAGCACAGCCTTTCTTTATCGCAGGTGGGCTTAATGAAGACAATGTAGCACAAGCAATTCAACACTTTACTCCCTATGCAGTAGATGTTTCAAGCGGAGTGGAGACAGATGGACAAAAAGATCAGGAAAAGATTAGAAGATTTATAGAGAGGGTAAAGAATGGCATATCAAGAACCAAATAAAGATGGATTTTATGGAAGATTTGGCGGACGTTTCGTCCCAGAAACATTGATGACAGCAGTATTGGAGTTGGAGAAGGCCTATCGTGAAAGTCAGGCAGACCCAAGTTTTCAAGAGGAATTAAACCAACTCTTACGCCAGTATGTAGGGCGTGAAACTCCCCTTTACTACGCAAAAAACTTGACCCAGCATATCGGCGGAGCCAAGATTTACCTCAAACGGGAAGATCTTAATCATACAGGGGCCCACAAGATTAACAATGCCTTGGGACAAGTTTTGCTTGCCAAACGCATGGGTAAAAAGAAAATTATCGCAGAAACAGGTGCTGGTCAGCACGGTGTGGCAACTGCAACTGCTGCAGCCCTTTTTAACATGGAATGTACTATCTATATGGGTGAGGAAGATGTCAAACGCCAAGCCCTCAATGTTTTTCGTATAGAGCTTTTGGGAGCTAAGGTTGAGGCAGTGACAGACGGTTCGCGCGTTCTCAAGGATGCGGTCAATGCAGCCCTTCGTTCATGGGTAGCTAATATCGATGATACCCACTATATCCTTGGTTCTGCTTTGGGGCCTCATCCATTCCCAGAAATCGTTCGTGACTTCCAAAGTGTCATCGGTCGAGAAGCTAAACAACAGTACCGTGACTTAACAGGTCAAGATTTGCCAGATGCCCTAGTAGCCTGTGTTGGTGGTGGTTCCAATGCCATCGGGCTTTTCCATCCATTTGTAGAAGATGAGTCTGTAGCTATGTATGGGGCTGAAGCAGCTGGACTTGGTGTGGATACAGAGCACCACGCAGCGACCTTGACCAAGGGTCGTCCGGGTGTCCTCCACGGTTCTCTTATGGATGTGCTCCAAGATGCTCATGGCCAAATTCTTGAAGCCTTTTCTATCTCAGCAGGGTTAGACTATCCTGGTATCGGTCCAGAACATTCTCACTACCACGATATCAAACGTGCCAGCTATGTTCCTGTGACAGATGAGGAAGCCTTGGAAGGATTCCAACTCTTGTCTCGTGTGGAAGGGATTATCCCAGCTTTGGAGTCTAGTCATGCTATCGCCTTTGCAGTGAAATTGGCCAAAGAACTTGGACCAGATAAGTCCATGATTGTCTGTCTATCAGGTCGTGGGGACAAGGACGTGGTTCAAGTCAAAGACCGCTTGGAAGCAGAAGTAGCAAAGAAGGGAGAAGCTCATGCCTAAGACATTAACAGAAAAATTGAAGGCTATAAAAGCAGCTGGAAAAGGAATTTTCGTTCCCTATATCATGGCTGGAGACCACGAGAAAGGTTTGGATGGACTCGCTGAAACAATCCACTTTTTAGAAGATTTGGGTGTCTCTGCCATTGAAGTGGGCATTCCCTTTTCAGATCCTGTTGCAGATGGACCTGTGATTGAAGAAGCAGGCTTGCGCAGTCTAGCCCACGGGACCTCTACTCAGGCTTTGGTTGAAACCTTGAAAACCATTCAAACAGAGGTTCCCTTGGTCATTATGACCTACTTCAACCCCCTCTTTCAGTACGGTGTGGAGAACTTTGTCAAAGATTTGGCAGATACAGCGGTTAAGGGCTTGATTATCCCAGACCTACCTCATGAACATGCCAACTTTATAGAGCCATTTTTGTCAGATACAGATATCGTCTTGATTCCTCTAGTTAGTTTGACGACAGGGATTGAGCGTCAGAAAGAGTTGATTGAAGGGGCGGAGGGATTCGTCTATGCCGTTGCCATCAATGGGGTGACAGGGAAATCAGGCAATTACCGTACAGACTTGGACAAGCACTTGGCACAATTGCATCAAGTAGCGGACATCCCAGTCTTGACAGGTTTTGGTGTATCTAGTCAAGCCGATGTCGAACGCTTCAATGCGGTGTCAGATGGCGTTATCGTCGGTTCAAAAATTGTAAAAGCTCTCCACCAAGGAGAGCCGATTGAGGACTTTATCAAACAAGCAGTAGCTTACCAAAAATAATCAAACAAGCAGCAAGTAAGAGGAAAGGCACAAAAGGAAGTCTTTCCTTTTTCTTTTGCAGTAGAAAGGCTAGGATGCCCGTCGCAGAAGCAATCTGGATCAGGATGAGTAATTCTGTCACACTAAAGACGAGAGCACAGGAAGCCAGAAAGAGAAAATCCCCTGCTCCTATGCGGATATCGATAAAATGAGCCATGATTCCAAGGGCAAGAAAGAAGAACATAACCAGATTCCAACCAGAGCAAGCCATTAGGATTAGGTGGAAAGTCATCCAGACTAGTAAGGGATATTCCTGATGGCGAAAGTCATAGATTCCCAAGGTCAAGCCAGCAGTGATCAGGATGACTTGACCCAAGGAAAGCCAGCCCCAAGACCAAGCCAGAAAGAGAAGTCCTAAGCCTAGTTCAAAGAGAGCATACCAGATAGGATAGCGAACCTTGCAGTAGCGACAGCGAAAGCGATTGAAGACCTGAGAGAGGATCGGAATCAAATCTAATGGACGCAAGCGAGTCTGACAGGAATCGCAGTGACTAGCCGGTCGAATAATGGATTGCTCAGGAAAACGGTCAATGACCAAACCCAAGAAAGAAGCGAGAATGCTCCCAACAAGAAAAAAATAAAGATCAATCATACTTATCTATTCGTAAAAAATAGAAGAAGTAGTATAATGGAGAAACATAGATAAGATAGTGAGGTCAAGATGATGATTCGTTTTGAAGAAAATGTGAGCATAGAAAACGCTCAGCTCTTATGCCAATGGTCCAACTTCCTTGGCAAATCCTTTCAAGAACAATGGATGGGAACAATGATTCCTTTTCCCTTAACAATTCAAATCTTGCAAGATTTGGAAGGAATCTTTTCAATTTTTGATGGACAAGAGTTTGTGGGGCTTATCCAGAAAATCAGGCTAGAAGACAGGAATCTTCATATCGGGAGATTTTTTATCAACCCCCAGAAACAGGGACAGGGCTTAGGTAGCCAGGCTTTAAGGAAATTTGTTAGTTTGGCCTTTGAAAATGAAGACATAGATAGTATCTCTCTAAATGTCTACGAGGCAAATCAAACAGCTTACAACCTTTACCAAAAAGCAGGATTTGAAATCGTTCAAATGGTTGAAGTACCTATACGAAAATACATCATGAAAAAGGGGAGATAGAAAGTAAAAAAAGCCTTGATTTCAAGGCTTTTTCCTGTTGTTTAGATGCCCCCTG
This sequence comes from Streptococcus oralis, assembly GCF_019929365.1. Taxonomy (GTDB): domain Bacteria; phylum Bacillota; class Bacilli; order Lactobacillales; family Streptococcaceae; genus Streptococcus; species Streptococcus oralis_BT. Next base: position 267,974 of record NZ_JAHZPH010000002.1, read on the forward strand.
CATGAATTTGTAAGAACTTTTCATATTGAAAATAAACAAAAATGTTGAAATATAGCTGATTTTAGGGAAATACTTTTAGGTGTTTTCAATGTCAGGATTTAAAAATGGGGCAAAAGTGGGGCAAAAACGAATGACTCGTATTTGGTTTGAAAACCTATAATACCTAATGATTATGCTATTCTAGATATATAGTTTTGTTATAAATAAATGTCAGTGCGAGATCAAATTGGAGGATAAAATGGAAAAACAAATTAATGAAAAAAAAGCCTTGGTTCCCAAAGCTTTTTAATGTTATAAACTCATTAAAATAATCCCCAGTTAGATTTGGAATATTTTTTATTCTGTGTCATATAAAAATAAATAAAATGAATGGCTATAGCTAGAGCTAAAATGGTTGTTATACTCACTACTATTATAGGATTAGAAGCAAAGATTAAAGAGAGAATCAAGGCAGCCAGATAGAGTGTCGCTTGGACACAGTAGTAACTTTTCGAATAGCGAAGATAGTGTTTGTTATGGGGCCCATTTACTAGGACAGCAGCTTGAAAGAGGCCAAATCCGATATAAGAGAAGCTGGTTGCAAAGAGACGATTAGCTTCAGGATTCTGAAGAAAGCCCATCGATACAGTCATCATCATAAGTCCAATGAAAATAGGATAGTGACTGTAAATTAAAAATAGTCCCTTTTGACTAGATTTTTCATCAATAGCATGGTCGAATTGACCAAAATAAAACAAGAACAGAGAAAGCGTAATAATGAAATAAAGAAGCGAATAAATCGAGAAATTCTCGACTGTAAAGAAGTTAACTAGCTCCATAATCATCTCTCCAAACGTAATAATGACAAGAAGGGAGATGCGCTCGATTAAATGGGGGAGATTTACCTGGTAATGCTCATCTTTATTAAGCAAAATAATTGGCATAGTAAATATTAGCAGAATACTAGCAAATAAGATATAGACTCTAACGTAAATAGGAAGAAGAGCTGCTAGATAGACTCCTAAACTTCCTAGACCTGTTATCCATAGAAAATCTTTGATACTTTCCCGATTAACATCATCGGTTGATTTTCTAAAAAACTCAACCAAATATTGAAAAAATAAGGTAAGGGTTAATGTACCAATAGCCCAACAGAGATAATGAAAATATTGTTGCCAATCAGGTCCCATCATATTGGCTATAAAGAGTAAAAGTCCCATTTTGATAAACATGATTACGATGTTAAATAAAGAGTTCTTTCCATAGCGATTGGTATAAACGGTTTGAATCATCCAGGAATCAGTGAGAACCAAGACAGCCATGAAAAAATCAAAGAAAGAATTCCAAGTCAAAATACCGTTATGAAGATGGTCAATTAAAGTAGTTGCTTTTGAAATTGCAAAAACAAAAACTAGGTCATAAAAAAGTTCTGAAAATTCTACACGTTTATGTTTAATAAGAGTTGTCATTTTAAGACCTTTCTATTTTAGAAGTACAATTTATTATAACATAAAATGGTAATAAAAAAAAAAGGAGATGCTTAAATAACTTCATGTGACGCGAATGAACTGCGCCACAAAAGTTAGGTTTTTTCTGTCTAACTTTTGGGGTGCAGTTCAGAAGGGGTGTTTTTTCTATCGTTTTTTAGTGCTAAGACTACACAAAAAAGCCTTGATTCCAAGGCTTTTTCCTGTTGATTTAGATGCCCCCTACAGGGATTTGGAAAGGACTTTCATATTGAGAGCAATTAAAAATATTGAAATATAAGTGATTTTAGGTATTTTCAATGTCATGATTTAAAAATGGGACAAAAGTGGGGCAAAAACCATACAGATTCTAAACTGTATGGTTCTTTTTTTATCTAACCAAGAAAGGTTAAAACTTATTAAAACAAATGCAATCAACTGTTGAAAACTTTTTAGTCCGTGTAATATAAAAACAAGTAAAAAGTTGAACTATAGGGAATATTGTGTCATAATAGGTAATAGATGAATAATTAATAGATTGGAAATAATGCTTTCTTACCTTAACAAGTTGAATTGGTTATACATTTTTTCGTCGCAATTGTGTCTATCTCTCGAGTTTAGCTAGTTTTTATAAGCTCTGGTTTCTAATCAATATAACAAATTTTAGAAGTGCATAAGACAAGATGGTGACATTACTACAGTCATTTCTAGTCACCATATGTTGCTGGCACAGGCTGTTTGTAGTGTTGGCTATTTACTAGTCAGTTTAATCGGAGTGTTTAATTTTTATTGTTGAAAGGTTTTTATATGGCGAAAATTCTATCTTTAGGTCTGACAGGTAAGAAATTACTTGCTCAGGGGTTCTTGTTTGTTCTGCTAGGTCTCATCTTGATGGTCACGGGGACTTGGTTGCCAGTAAAGGTTATTCGACTGGTTCTGTTTTTAGCTTGGATAGCAACGGTCTTAGATTTAGTATTACGTATTTTCAAAAAAAGTCAGTCAACGGACACCTTGGGAGTTGCACTGGTTAAATTGTTAGTGCTGGGATATTTGCTTGGCTCCAATCTTGCGACGGATGTGCCGATTTATATTTTGGCTCTTGTGATTGGAGTTTATCAGATTTTTCATGCTAGTATTAACCTTGTCACCTATGTTCTCTACCGCAAAAACAAAATTCGACCTCGTTTTCGTCTCTTACTAGATGGACTCGTACTAGTTTTTCTTGGTGGGACTAGTCTTTTGTCCTCTACAGGAAATTCTGTCTTTCAACTCTTTGTATTAGGGGCTTATTTTTTCCTTTATGGTCTGTCCAATATCCGTGATGGTTTCTTGTTTGAGGAGGAAATTGGGAAAAACCATCTCAAACGTCGTGTAAGAATGAGCTTACCTATTGTCCTAGCCGCTCTCATCCCTGCAAGAACTTTAGCAAAAATTAACAAATTTATGCTGGAAAATGCTGATGAGGAAGAAGATATCCATCTTGGAATAGTGAAGTCTGGTAAGACAGCAGAGCTAGAAATTTTTGTTCATACAGCTGAGACCTCCCTGTTTTCAGCTATTGGTCATGTGGATATCTGCTATCAGGGCCGTGTTATTTCTTATGGCAACTATGATCCGTCATCTGAGACCTTATTTGGTATGGTAGGAGATGGTGTCTTATATTTCTGTGATCGTGACAAGTACATTGACCTATGTAAACGTGAGAGTCAAAAAACGCTTTTTGGTTATGGGATAGATTTGACGCCTGAAATGGAAAAAGCAGTTCAGAAAAAGTTGGCTGAATTGAAACAACTGACGATTCCATGGGAGCCAAGTGCAGATAAAATCATGACAGGTGATGGTAAGGAAGACTACACCTACGCTTATAAAATCAGACATGAGACAGATGGGGAACTTTATAAATTTATCAAATCTAAGTTTAAATCCTACTTTGTCTTATCTACAAACTGTGTGCTCTTGGCTGATACCATAGTCGGTCAGGCTGGCACCGATATCCTCTCACCCAAAGGATTTATCGCTCCAGGAACTTACCAAGCCTACCTTAATCGAGAGTTTGAAAAACCAAATAGTATAGTCGTATCTAAACATGTTTATTAAGGAGAATTTATGAACTTAGTAAAAAAATACACCCCGTTAATACTTTTTATAGGGCTGGTTGCTCTTGTAATTCTGAATGCATCGAGCTTTATATCAGGAGCAATCTCTCTCTTTGATGTAATATCAACCTTGATTTATGGTGCTGTTATTGCTTTTGTGCTTAATGTTCCTATGAAAAAAATTGAACAGTACTTAGTTAAATTGAAGGTAAAGGCAGAGTTGCGTCGTCCGATTGCCATGGTACTTGTTTTCCTAGCTCTTATCTTAATCGTGATTGCTCTTTTGGTTTTGGTGCTGCCAACCCTAGCCCAGACTATTAGTCAGCTGGGAACAGTCCTTTCAACAGTCCTTACTCAACTTGGGAAATTGCTAGGCAGCTCGGAATTTGTAACCAAAGACATGTTGTCAACTATCGTATCAGGCATACAGGGACAATCTAGTTCTATTAGCCAAGCTTTGATAGGTTTTTTATCAGGTCTGACTAGTAATATCGGCAATATTTTTTCAAGTTTGATGAATGCCTTTTTGATTATAGTCTTCACCTTTTTATTTTTATCCAGTAAGGAACATTTGGCAGCGATGACGAGTCGACTTCTAAAAGTTTTTCTTCCAGAGAAGGTGGTGATAAAGTTGACTTACATTGGACAAGTAGCACTAGAGACTTATGACCAATTTTTGATGAGTCAGCTGATTGAAGCAGTTATCATAGGAGTTATGATAGCGGTTGGTTACAGCGTGTTTGGGATACCCTATGGAGTAATGACAGGTATCTTTGCAGGAGTGCTATCGTTCATTCCTTATGTAGGGCCTATGATTGCTTGTGTTGTGGGAGCGATTTTTATCTTCACAGTGAGTCCTACTCAAGCCTTACTTTCTCTTCTTCTATATCAAGTTATACAGCTGATTGAAGGAAACCTTATTTATCCTAGAGTTGTAGGTCAGTCTATTGGTTTGCCAGCTATTTTCACGCTTGCGGCTGCTAGTATTGGAGGGAATCTTTTCGGACTACTTGGAATGATATTCTTTACCCCCGTATTTGCTGTTATCTATCGACTGGTTAAAGAATTTGTCGTTGCAAAGGAAAATCAGGTAGATTAAGAAAAACTAAATTTAATAAGATATACTGAGAAGAGAGTGAGAGATTCTCTTCTCTTTTATTTTTAAATACTTTTCTACAAAAAGCTATTAGACGTTAAAAAAAGCCTTGGTTTCAAGGCTTATTTCTGTTGATTTAGATGTGCCCCCTGCAGGGCTCGAACCTGCGCCCCATAGCTTAAGAGTCTACTGCTCTACCAACTGAGCTAAGGAGGCAACAGAAAAAGCTGAGAATGTAACTTCCCAGCTATTTTAATATGCCCAAAATGGCAGCTAGATTATTTACGAAAGGCATCAAGGATATAGGTGAAACCAACAATTAAAAATGCAAAGGCAACGACATAAACGACAAAGACACTTGTAGCTACTGGATTGAACAAAATCACTAGACCTAGTAAAAATGCAAGCAACGCTATCCACATGATATGGTTGCCAATAATAGGGAAAATCAATCCCAGACGATTGCCTTTAAAGAAAGCTATAATGGCTTCTACAATTAACCAAATTCCTAAAATAGTTGGAATGACAACTGGCAGCGTCACAAAGCCATAGGCAACGAGGTAAAGAGCTAAGAGAAGATTAACAATCCCTTGGAAAAGATGAGCTGGTGAGCGAAGCTCTTTTGGTACAGAGAAATAGCCTAAAATAGCTGCTATAGAAGAAACCAGTAAACCAAATGCAATCCACCAGCTGTAAGCAACAAGATTAGCTACTGGGTTTGTAAATAGGAAAAGTCCTAAAAGGACAAAAACAACTCCTGCAAGGAATAGCAGTAAACGATTAGAAAATTTCATTTCAATACCCCCTATATAGTATAGTATAGTTTGATAATAAAAATATTATACACCTTTTTAGAGGAAATGTCAATAAACAAAATGGAAAATTTGGAAGTTTCAGTCTGATTTATGAAAAGAAAATCAGTTTTTATTATTTTGAAAATAAAAAGAGAAGATAAAATTTGTCTTCTCTACATGAAAATATTGTATGGCATCAAAGCAAAAGTAACTGGCTTTACACTATTTGTAAAGATGTAATTTGATTCAAAAAGAAAAGATAGATTTAAAATGTGGGACAAATGATGGGGTAAATCAGTTATAGACAAGCAAAAAAAGCCTTGATTTACAAGGCTTTTTCCTGTTGTATTTAGATGCCCCCTACAGGGATCGAACCTGTGACCCACGGATTAAGAGTCCGCTGCTCTGCCAGCTGAGCTAAGGAGGCAAAGAAAAAAGCTGTATTGGTGCCGAAACTTCACGGTTTGTATTGAACCCGCGCAATTAAGCAGGTGGGCAACTCGCTCTAACTGAAGCTGTTTCCGTGTGAGACGGCCTACATGCTGTTAGAAGACTTTTGTTTCCCTAATAATACAAAAAATAGTCGGTCAACACTTAAGTGTGAAGTCGTACACCACAGCGTTTCTATGTTTATATAATACCACTTTTTCAAAAAAAATCAAGAGGAAAGTGCAATTTTTTGAAAAGGATTTCAGATTTTTCGCAAACGGTCGATAGCTTCCTTTCTTTGAGCCAAAGCCCGTTCATATTTACCAGTATCTTCTGCTTGGAAATAGTGATGATTACGAATTTTTTCTGGTAGATAGTCTTGCTTGACCCAATTTCCAGGATAGTTGTGTGGATAGAGATAGTCTTGGGCATTCCCCAGTTCCTTGCTTCCACTGTAGTGCCCATCACGCAGGTGTCGCGGAATAGGCAAGTGCCCTGATGTTTTGAGGTCGGCAAGAGCCTTATTCATAGCTACATAGGCTGAGTTGGATTTTGGAGAAAGGGCCAAATCAATGACGACATTGGCAATGAGAATGCGGGCTTCTGGGAACCCAATCTTTTGGGCAGCATCCAGAGCAGTCACGGTGTGAATCTGAGCTTCAGGATTGGCTAAGCCGATATCTTCATAGGCGATAACAGTCAAGCGACGAGCGAGACTTGGCAAATCACCAGCCTCAATCAAGCGGGCAGCATAGTGGAGACTGGCATCCACATCTGAGCCACGGATAGACTTTTGCAGGGCTGAGAGAACATCATAGTGGCCATCTCCATCCTTATCCATAGTGATGTAGCTCTGCTGCAGGCTATTTTCCATGATGTCGAGGGTGATGTGGCGGATGCCCTTATCATTCTCAGGGGTAGAGAGAGCTGCCAAATCCAGTGAGTTGAAGGCAGAGCGAAGGTCTCCGTTTGTAGAGGTAGCAATAAAATCCAGCGCATCTTCATCTAGTTCTACTGGAAAATCAAAACCACGCTCAGGGTTACTTAGAGCTATCTGCAGGGCCTCCTTGACGTCTTGGTTAGACAGAGGTTCCAACTCAAAAATTTGAACACGGCTACGAATGGCAGGAGTGACAGAGAAGAAAGGATTTTCAGTCGTAGCGCCAATCATGATGACCAGACCACTTTCCAAGAGAGGTAAGAGGAAGTCTTGCTTGGTTTTATCTAGTCTATGAATCTCGTCTAGCAATAGGACGAGACCACCAGAGAATTTAGCCTCTTCCGCAATTTCTTGCAGTCGCTTTTTACTATCAACTGTCGCATTGAAAGTTCGAAAGGCATACTTGGTCGTTCCTGCGATGGCAGAGGCAATACTGGTTTTGCCGATTCCCGGAGGGCCATAGAGAATCATGGAGGACAGGCGATTGGCTTCCACCATGCGGCGGATAATTTTTCCAGGTCCGACCAGATGCTCCTGACCGATGACCTGGTCGATGGTTTTAGGGCGCATGCGAAGCGCGAGATTGTCTGGCATAGCAGTCCTTTCTAACGTGGATTTTCTGATACATATGTGGTAAGATGGTAGTATCTATTTTAGCATATTTCCGAGTAATCGGGGCGATTAAAGAGTCGCATAGAAAGAGGTCAAAATGGCAACATACGGATTTTTAGATGTTTTAGAGGAAGAGTTGGAGAAGAACTTTCCCTTTGACTTTGAGATTAGTTGGGACAAGCGTAATCACGCAGTTGAAGTGAGTTTTTTGTTAGAAGCGCAAAATGCTGCAGGCGTGGAGATGGTGGATGAAGACGGAGAGGTTTCGTCAGATGACATTCTCTTTGAAGAAGCAGTGCTTTTTTACAATCCTGCTAAGTCAACCGTCAATGAAGAAGATTATCTGACTGTCATCCCTTACCTGCCTAAAAAAGGTTTTTCTCGTGAGTTTTTAGCTTATTTTGCCCTTTTCCTTAAAGATACTGCCGAGGTTGGGCTGGATGCCCTCATGGACTTTTTGGAAGACCCAGAAGCAGAAGAGTTCGTCATGGAATGGAATCAAGAAGTCTTTGAAGAAGGAAAAGTCGGCTTGGAAGAAGGAGAGTTTTATCCTTATCCGAGATACTAGAGACTAGGGGAGAAAGTATATGAAGAAAATAGGCTTGTCTTTTATTTCTGGTATGTCCTTTGTTTTTTTGATGCTGGGATTTGTTTTTGGGACGATTGCCTTTAAAGAGCTAGGTTTCTCGTTAGTCTTTGTTCCAGGCTATCTATTTACTTTTCTCAGCATTTATCTGATCTTTATTCTTCATGAGCTGGGGCACGCATTTTGTGGTTATCTGACAGGCTATCGACTGGTGGCTTTTGGATTAGGAAACTTTCTTTTGACCAAAAAGTCAGGCAGGTTTCATCTGAGTCGAACAGCCGTTCTGAAAAATGTTGGTGCTCAGTATATTGGATTGAAAGAAGATGAAAGCGACCAAAGAATCATCCTGATGCTTGCAGGAGGCTTGATGGTTCATCTTGGCTTGATTTTATTGGCGCTATTGTTTGGATGTTTGACAAGAAGTTGGTATTTTGCTGGTACTTGGATTTTTTTGAATTTGTCTTTCTTCCTAAACAACGCTTTGCCAGTCGGGATCACCGATGGAGCGAAAATTTGGGAATTGCGACAACACCCTGAAAATACCAAATACGCCTATTTGGTATTGAGACATTCTGCTCAAACTTTGCTGGCTCCTCAAGAATATGACTTGAAAGACTTTATCATGCCTGTTGCTGAGGATGCGAGAGGGAGTTTTGTAGAAAGTATCCAAACTCTTCAGGGAGTGGTTTTCATATTGGATGGTCATTTAGAGGCAGCTAAAAAGCTATTTCAATCTTTACTAGAGAGAACAGAACACTCGCTGTCTGAAACTTTTTGCCAACTATACCTTCTTCAAATCGCCTTGCTAGAAGGGGATAATGAGAAAGCAGAGGAGTATGCAAGTATTCGAAGCGTTAAATCCTTTTTATCTCTAAAAATGGCAGATGTGCAGATGATTCAAGCCTGGTATCAATTTAAGGTAAAGAAAGATATAGCTCAAACTCGCAAGGCTATGAAGATTGCTAGACAGAAAATGAATAGCAGCCGAATGCTACGGGACGAGAAACGCTATTATGAAAACTGGTTAGCAGAGTTGGAAAAGGAATTAGCTGAAGGAGTTTGACATGGAAGTAGAAATTTCTGATTTCACAGGTTGCAAAATTGCCCTCTTTTGTGGTGATAGGATTTTAACCATCTTGCGGGATGATAAGTCAAACATTCCCTATCCTAATATGTGGGAGTTACCAGGTGGTGGCCGAGAAGGTGATGAAAGTCCTTTTGAGTGCGTGGCGCGTGAAGTTTATGAAGAACTGGGGATTCATCTGACTGAAGATTGCCTGCTCTGGAGTAAGGTGTACCCAAGTATGCTTTTTGAGGGGAAGGAATCGGTCTTTCTAGTTGGCAAGTTGACACAGGAACAATTTGACAGTATCGTCTTTGGAGATGAAGGAGAGGGCTACAAACTGATGAGCATTGATGGGTTTCTTGGCTCAGATAAGGTTGTACCCCAGTTACAGGATAGAGTGAGGGATTATTTGGAGGAGAGGTAGTTTATATATGGAGTATAATAAATCACTGTTAGACATGTCTTATAAAGAAGCTAGAGAATTTTTTTTGAGTCCTAAATCATATTTTTCTGGGAACTTGCCATCATATTTTAATTTCAAAACTATCTTATTGAAAGCTGAAAATATCCTTAGACAAAAATCATTATCTGAAATTTTAGTAGAAGGTAGAACTCTTAATAATGAAAGCGATATAAATTATAAGATTATGTTTAACAAAGATGGGAAATATGCTTGGCGACAACTTCAAATTATTCACCCAATTCTTTATGTTGATTTGGTTAATTTGATAACGGAGGAAGAAAACTGGGAATTAATAAAAAATAAATTTTCTAGTAATCAAAATTTATTTGGAAAATATATTAGATGCATTTCTATTCCTAGAACCCCTAAAGCAGAAGGAAAGGAGATGCGTGACACTATTTTGAATTGGTGGGTTAACTCGGAACAAGCATTAATAAAAAACGCATTGGATTACAGTTGTTGTATTCAAACAGATGTTACTGATTGTTATCCCTCAATCTATACTCCTTCAATAGCATGGGCTTTGCATGGAAAAGAGGTTGCCAAAGAAGATATAAATAAAAAAGAATTACTCGGTTCTCAAATTGATCATAAATTACAACAGATGCAAGGAGATAATGTTTGCGGTATCCCCCAGGGAAGTATTTTGATGGATTTTTTAGCAGAAGTTGTTTTAGATTATGCAGATTCTCAGTTGTATGAGCTTTTGTTACAAAATAAAATTTCTTCTAATTATCTAGTTTTTAGATATAGGGATGATTATAAAATATTAAGTAATAATTCTGAAGAAGCTAATAAAATCATGAAATTACTTTCAATGTCTTTATATGAACTGAATTTGAAAATAAACTCATCTAAAACTCTTATGTACGATGATATGATTTTAGATGGAATAAAGCCAGATAAAATTTACTGGACGACACAATATGAAAGCTTTGTAGGGTATTTTCCTAATTTGAAGGAATATAAAAAAATTGTTAGTGAACTCGAAAAAGTTAATGAAGATATTAGAGAAGATGAGGATGATCAAATTGATGATTTCTTTGATAATAAATTTTCAAGAAAACCTTATTTTAAAATTTCTATTCAAAAACATTTACTTCAAATAAAAATTTTAGGGAAAAAATTTCCTAATTGTGGTCAGTTGAGAAAAGCTTTGACTGATTTGTATAAATATAGAATTTATGATATGTCAGTAAAGCCAAGAGATATTGAACAGCTAATAAGTATTGTTGTTCAAATTATGTTAGATAATCCAACAACAATACAACATTGCGTAGTGATTTTAGGTAAATTGCTTAGTTTTTTTGCTGAAGATAAGTCATTGGTTAATGAAGTTCTTGATAAAATTATTTCTAAATTTTCAGGTAAGGTGAATACTGATATCGTAGAAATCTGGTTGCAGAGAATTGCGCTGTTATCTGAGTTTGATCACAACTTTTCACCAAAGATATGTACTTTCTCAAATATAAATGAGTTTTCAATTTGGAATTCTACATGGATTAAGAAAGAATTTAACTTTTCTGATCAAGATATCTTTGATATGAACGAAAAAAATCGAATTTCATATGTCGTACCCAAACAAGAAATTGATGATTTCTCAAATTATTATCCAGAAGAGGAGGAGTAAATGTCTAGAAAAAGAAATAACAACGATTTATATACATGGGTGAAAAGAATAAAAAATGCTTTGAAGATAATTTTTTATGTTAATTTAGTGTTGCTAATCCTTAATTTTATAATTAGTTGTAATCTTATTATCGCAATGCAAATGATTGCATCTCTAGTTTTAATTTTAGGTAATTTTATTAATGATTTTTTTATTTTTCCTCGAGCAGAACAAAGAAATTTGGAGAGAAATATGGAAGATAGCTTCAGTATTTCTTTCGGTGATGATTCTATTGAAGGATATTACGACAATAACATTCCTCCATCTTTGCAAAAATTTATCGCTAATAGTTTCGAAAATATTTTCTATACAAAGAGAATATTAAATTACAGCTTTGCTAGGATATGTTTCAGACTAATAATTTATATAATAATTTTTATAGTATCAATAATTTTAATTATATCTATAAATATCAATAATGGTTTGAAGATTTTCTTCTCAATTATTCAAATATTATTTTCTGGTCAATATATATTAGGTGTAGTAAAGAGTATTTTATATAAATACCAGATTGATACATTGTATAAAACATTTTTAAAAGAGTACAAAGCTGAAAGTTCAAGGGATTATGCTCTGCTAGGCTATGCAATTGAATACGAAGTTTTAAAATCATCGTTGAAGGTGATGCTAGATAGTAAAATTTACGAAGAAAAGAAAGATGATATCGAAAAAGACTGGGCAGACGAAAAAGAATTAATATTTAAGTAAGGGGAGAGCAACAAATGGAAACATGGCAAGAGTTAAAAGTTACAGTGAAGCGTGAGGGAGAGGAGCTGGTCTCCAATCTCTTGATTGAGCTGGGGGCGCAAGGTGTTGCGATCGAAGACAGTATGGACTATGTGGGGAATGTCGACCGCTTTGGTGAGATTTTCCCAGAGGTTGAGCAACAAGAAGAAATCGTAGTGACCGCCTACTATCCTGATACGGTTGATGTAGCTGTAGTTGAGGCGGACTTGCAGGCTCGCCTAGCAGAATTGACAGATTTTATGGATTTGGGAGATGTCAAGATGGGTACAACAGCCTTGGCTGAGGAAGACTGGGCAGACAACTGGAAGAAATACTACGAGCCAGCTCGCATCACTCATGACTTGACCATCGTGCCGTCTTGGACGGACTATGAGGCGACTGCGGGAGAAAAGATTATCAAGCTGGATCCTGGTATGGCCTTTGGTACTGGAACCCATCCAACGACCAAGATGAGCCTTTTTGCCTTGGATCAGGTTCTTCGTGGTGGTGAAACGGTGCTTGATGTGGGGACTGGATCAGGTGTCCTTTCTATTGCCAGCTCGCTTCTGGGTGCCAAGGAAATTTTCGCCTATGACCTGGATGATGTGGCTGTTCGTGTGGCTCAGGAAAACATTGAACTCAATCCTGGCATGGAAAATATCCATGTAGCGGCAGGAGATTTGCTTAAGGGTGTGGAGATTGAGGCAGATGTGATTGTGGCTAATATCTTGGCGGATATTCTCATTCATCTGACAGAGGATGCTTATCGCTTGGTCAAGGATGAAGGCTACCTCATCATGAGTGGAATTATCAAGGATAAGTGGGACATGGTGCGCGAGTCGGCTGAGTCAGCTGGATTTTTCCTTGAAACTCACATGATTCAAGGGGAATGGAATGCCTGTGTCTTTAAGAAGACCAAGGATATTTCAGGTGTGATTGGAGGCTAGCATGCAGCAGTATTTTATCAAGGGCAGTGCAGTCTCTCCTGTCACTATTGAGGACAAGGAAACTAGCAAGCATATGTTTCAGGTTATGCGCTTGAAAGAAGATGATGAGGTGACCTTGGTCTTTGGTGATGGGATTAAGCGCTTGGCGCGCGTGCTGGATGTAGAAGCTCGTCAGTTTGAGTTGGTTCAAGAATTAGCTGACAATGTGGAACTGCCCGTTCAAGTAACCATCGCATCAGGATTTCCCAAGGGAGACAAGCTGGAGTTCATCACTCAAAAAGTGACGGAACTGGGTGCCAGCCAAATTTGGGCCTTCCCTGCCGATTGGTCAGTTGCCAAGTGGGATGGCAAGAAATTGGGTAAAAAGATTGAAAAATTAGAAAAAATTGCCCTTGGAGCAGCAGAACAAAGCAAGCGTAATGTTGTTCCAAGTATCAAGCTTTTTGAGAAAAAAGCTGACTTTCTAGCCCAACTAGACCAGTTTGACTCTATCGTAGTGGCTTATGAAGAATCAGCAAAAGAAGGAGAAGCTGCTGCGCTCTTACAAGCAGTTGCTGGTCTTGAAAAAGGAGCCAAATTGCTCTTTATCTTTGGCCCAGAAGGTGGTCTCTCACCAGCAGAAATTGAAATTTTTGAAGCTAAAGGAGCCGTCTTGGCAGGCCTTGGTCCTCGGATTTTGCGAGCAGAAACAGCGCCACTTTACGCCTTATCAGCCCTTAGTGTTTTAGTAGAATTAGAGAAATAAGAGGAAGAAAATGGAACAAAAACACCGTTCAGAATTTCCAGAAAAGGAACTTTGGGATTTAACCGCCCTATACCAAGACCGTGAGGATTTCTTGCGTGCAATCGAGAAAACGCGCGAAGATATCAACCAATTTAGCCGTGATTACAAAGGTAATCTTCACACTTTTGAGGATTTCGAGAAGGCCTTTGCGGAATTGGAGCAAATCTACATCCAGATGAGCCATATCGGCAATTATGCCTTTATGCCTCAGACGACAGACTATAGCAATGAAGATTTTGCTAATATTGCCCAAGCTGGGATGGAATTTGAAACAGATGCCAGTGTAGCCTTGACCTTCTTTGACGACGCTTTGGTGGCGGTAGATGAAGAAGTTTTGAATCGTTTGGGTGACTTGCCACATTTGACAGCAGCCATTCGTCAGGCCAAAATCAAAAAAGCCCACTACCTAGGGGCTGATGTGGAGAAGGCCTTGACCAATCTCGGTGAAGTTTTCTACAGTCCACAGGACATTTACACTAAGATGCGAGCTGGGGACTTTGAAATGGCCGACTTTGAAGTCAATGGCAAAACCTACAAAAACAGCTTTGTTACCTATGAGAATTTCTACCAAAATCACGAGGACGCTGAGGTTCGTGAGAAATCTTTCCGTTCTTTCTCAGAGGGACTCCGTAAGCACCAAAATACGGCCGCGGCAGCCTATTTAGCTCAGGTCAAGTCTGAAAAACTACTGGCAGATATGAAAGGTTATGACTCAGTATTCGACTATCTTCTAGCTGAGCAAGAAGTGGACCGTGCCATGTTTGACCGTCAGATTGACCTTATCATGAAGGATTTTGCGCCAGTTGCACAGAGATACCTCAAGCATGTTGCCAAGGTCAATGGTCTTGAAAAGATGACCTTTGCAGACTGGAAATTGGACTTGGACAGCGCCCTTAATCCTGAAGTGACTATTGATGACGCCTATGATTTGGTCATGAAGTCAGTAGAACCTTTGGGACAAGAATATTGTCAGGAAGTTGCTCGTTATCAAGAGGAACGATGGGTGGACTTTGCTGCCAATAGTGGTAAAGATTCTGGTGGTTATGCGGCGGATCCATATCGCGTGCACCCTTATGTCCTCATGAGCTGGACAGGCCGTTTGAGCGATGTCTATACCTTGATTCATGAAATCGGGCATTCTGGTCAATTCATCTTTTCAGATAATCACCAAAGTTACTTCAACGCCCATATGTCGACTTACTATGTCGAAGCGCCATCAACCTTCAATGAATTGCTTCTCAGTGATTACTTGGAGCACCAGTCTGATGACCCACGTCAAAAACGCTTTGCCCTTGCCCACCGCTTGACAGATACCTACTTCCATAATTTTATCACCCACCTCTTGGAAGCAGCCTTCCAGCGTAAGGTTTATACATTGATTGAAGAAGGGGAGACCTTTGGAGCAAGCAAGCTCAACAGCATTATGAAGGAAGTTTTGACAGATTTCTGGGGAGATGCCATTGAGATTGATGACGATGCGGCACTGACTTGGATGCGCCAAGCTCACTATTACATGGGCTTGTATAGCTACACCTACTCAGCTGGTCTTGTCATCTCGACAGCTGGATATCTCCATCTGAAACATTCAGAAACTGGAGCTGAAGATTGGCTCAATCTCCTTAAATCAGGTGGCAGCAATACACCGCTTGAGTCAGCCATGATTATCGGAGCCGATATCTCAACGGACAAACCACTCCGTGATACGATTCAGTTTCTGTCTGAAACAGTTGACCAGATTATTGCCTATAGTGAGGAGTTGGGAGAGTAAAGATTGGACAGAGTTTTAGGAGAATAATATGAATAGAATCAAAGAATGGCTAGAGCAAGATCCCCAAAGAATGCATTTTATCAAAATTGGTCTAGTTTTGTTGGGAATCATTTTATTGATTGCTTTGCCTACTCTCTATCTTGTTTTGAGCGGAGTTGGTATTTGGTATTTTGTAAAGAAAGCACCAGATATTCGAAAAAGAAATCTAATGATTGGACTTTTCATTGTCAGTTTTGTTGCAGTTGCTCTTCAAACTCCAACAGTCTCAAAGAAAACTTCATCTTCTCAGTCAGAAACTAAGCAGACTGCGACATCTACTACTTCGACAGCTTCAACCACGGATACTTCATCTAGTATAGAGGAAGCAAAACGAATCGAAGAAGAGAAAAAAGCTAAAGAAAAAGCTGCAAAGGAGTTGCAAGAAAAAGGTGAAACCTTAGTCAAACAATTGGAAGACAGTCAAGATGCGAGTCAAGTGAGGTCTGTTAAAGAAACAGTTAATCAGATTGAAAATAACGACAAAAAGACAGAGTTGCTTGATAGAATAGGTGCAGTTGAGTCGTTAATTTCTCAAAAAGAAGAAGAAAAAAGAATTGCACAGGAAGCTGAAACCAAAGCTCAACAGCAAGATAGAAATGTCTATGTTGCAGACCATGGGAGATCAAAAGTTTATTGGTATAGTAAGGATAGAATGCCTTCAAAAACGAATAAAGCTAACGTTGTTGAGATGACAGAAGCAGATGCGATTGCAGCAGGAAAACGACCATCTAAAAAAGAATAAGACAGAAAGTTATCTTGGGCTGGTTTTTTGAACAGTTGCTAGAAATGTAGAGGTACTTGAGATGCGTAAAAAATTACAAAGAAAAGTGATAGAAGAAAAACCAAGCTATAGCCGAGAAGAAATCCAGTGGTTGCTTGAGCATTTAGGAGATCCCTCTCCAGAAATTCGAGACGAACTTGTTTTTACGAGTTTAGCTAGAGGTATTCAAGAAGAGTTGTTTTCCCTTGAGCAGTTTCATTTTATCGCAGAAGAAGTCTCCTCTGATGAAGGTCTATACAAAGAGATTGATAGTAGAGGAGTTTCAGCTCTTAAACGTTCTTTTAGGGCACTTATTTATGCCAATCTACTGTCCTGCGATGGTACTAAGGAATCACTTTATTACCAGCAGTTGCCTTCTCCTATCAGGGCTGCCATGTTAAATCAAGGATTGTACTATCTTACAAAGGAAAAAGAGACGACGGGCTACTCTCCTCAGTTTGGTTGGATCCATGCATTTGCGCATGGTGGTGATCTCTTGACGGAAGTTATATGTCATCCTAGCTTTCCAAAGTCAAATATAGCCGAAGCATTTGAAATCATTGGGAAAATCTTTAAACGTGTTGAGATTCGTTTTACAAATGATGAAGATTGGCGGTTAGCGAGAGTACTTTATGAACCCATTTTGCAAGGAAAATTAGAGCAGGAAAAAGTAGCTTCTTGGATAAAAACTGTTGACTTTCCAATAGAAGAGAGGGAAGATTTTTATAAATTTTCCAACTTCAGATCCTGTCTGTTGGAAGTCTATATCCAACTTGACCAGAGAAATAGTTTGCAAAATGACTTGAAAGAAGCCATTCAATCCTTTCAGTACTAAGGATAAGAGAGTCGTTTCATGATTTTCAATGAACTTTCCAGTCAATTTTCTTGAAACCCTTTTCTTCTTTTGATAGACTAATACATAGTTTGAAAAAAGGAGACTTATCATGAAAAAATTTGTGGCTGAACTAATCGGTACGTTTATGCTTGTGTTTATCGGAACAGGAGCTGTTGTTTTTGGGAATGGTGTTGAAGGTCTTGGACACCTTGGAATTGCTTTTGCCTTTGGTTTGGCAATTGTAGTTGCAGCTTACTCAATCGGAACTGTTTCAGGGGCTCACTTGAATCCAGCTGTTTCTATCGCTATGTTTGTTAACAAACGTTTGTCATCTTCAGAACTTGTAAACTACATCCTTGGACAAGTAGTTGGTGCTTTCCTTGCATCTGGATCGTTGTTCTTCCTCTTGACTAATTCAGGTATGTCAACTGCAAGTCTTGGTGAAAATGCCTTGGCAAACGGTGTCACTGTCTTTGGTGGTTTCTTGTTTGAAGTCATCGCAACCTTCTTGTTTGTCTTGGTTATCATGACCGTGACTTCAGCAAGCAAGGGCAATGGTGCAATCGTTGGTTTGGTCATTGGTTTGTCATTGATGGCGATGATCCTTGTTGGATTGAACATTACTGGACTTTCAGTGAACCCAGCTCGTAGCTTGGCTCCAGCTGTCTTGGTAGGTGGCGCAGCCCTTCAACAAGTATGGATTTTCATCCTTGCCCCAATCGTTGGTGGTATTCTTGCAGCTCTTGTTGCGAAAAACTTTCTTGGAACAGAAGAATAATTGAAACTCAAAAAGCCTTGCTCCTCATCTTGAGGAACAGGGCTTTTTCGTATCTGTTTAGCGGTTGTCAATTTTCTCTGGGTAGAGGTCATGTTGGAAGAGGCGTTGTTCTGCCAAACCTTCATACTTGGTTCCAGGCCTACCGTAGTTGTAATAGGGGTCGATTGAAATACCACCGCGCGGAGTGAATTTTCCCCAGACTTCTAAATAGCGAGGGTCTAGCAAGTTGACCAAGTCTTTCCCGATGGTGTTGATGCAGTTTTCGTGGAAATCTCCATGATTTCGGTAGCTAAAGAGGTAGAGTTTGAGAGATTTTGACTCGACACAGAGCTTGTCAGGAATGTAGGAAATATAAATAGTCGCAAAATCTGGCTGAGCAGTGATTGGGCACAGCGAGGTAAATTCAGGACAGTTGAATTTGATGAAATAGTCATTTTCCACATGACGATTGTCAAAGGATTCGAGGACTTCGGGTTGATAGTCAAAAATGTAGTTGGTTTCTTTGTTGCCGAGGAGGCTTAGGTTTTTCATTTCTTCTTGTTGTGACATGATTTTTCTTTCTAATTTAAACACCACGTTGGTTGTCGTAGAGGAGGGTATGGAGTTGAGGAAGGACGCGGACATTGCCCCAGCTATCGTCAGCAGCGACGCGTTCCCAGAGTTCTTTGAGACGGTCCAGTTGGTCTTGGACAATATTACCTGTAGCCTTGGGCTCGGGATTTCCTGCTGATAAGAAGAGAACATCTGGTTGGTAGCGTTCTTGAATCCCTTTAGCAAAGGCCAAATCGGCATCATCAAAGACAGGGATTTTAAAGGTGACCTTGTCTGGGTCCAGTTGGGAAACGATAAAGTCCAAGGTCTCAAAGTTGACTTCCATCTTGGAGGAAGGAGGTTTGGGGCTCAGGGTGACCTGGTCGATGTCTTTTAACCAATTTTGCCAGCGGGAGCCCTGGGTCTCAACAGCTAGAGTGACACCGCGTTCCTTGAGCTTGGTGACCAGTTGAGCCATGTTGGCTGCTAGGATAGCAGGATTTCCCCCAGACAGGGTGACGTAGTCGTAGCTTCCCAATTTATCTAAGGCAGCAATGACTTCATCAGCGGTCATGCGAGTTGGCTTTTCAGAACCATCCCAAGTAAAGGCAGAGTCGCACCAGTCGCAGTGGTAGTCGCAACCAGCAGTACGGACAAACATGGTTTTCTGCCCGATAGCACGGCCTTCACCTTGAAATGTTGGGCCAAAGATTTCCAGAACTGGTAATTTGAGGACACGTTCCTTAGTCATCTAACCACTCCCGTCTAAACTCTGCAAAGGCAGTCGGAGTCTCATAGAGGCGAACGTATTCCAAACGGAGACCGCGTTCGTCTGGCAACTCTTGACTCATGGTTTGGAAAATCCAGTAAACCATATTTTCAGCAGTCGTGTTCATATAAGGCAGGGTTTCATTGAGATAGCGATGATCCAAGTGGGGTTCTAAGTAGTCCTTGTAGATAGCTTTGATGTCTCCGAAATCGTAGGTCATGCCACGGTCATCTAAAAATCCACTGACAGCAATCTGCAGATGATAAGTGTGGCCGTGCAAAGACTTGCATTTTCCCTCATAGTGAAAGAGGTGGTGGGCAGCGTCGAAAGTAAACTCTTTTGATACCAAGGTTCTGTGAGGATTGTAGACAAGAGACTCCCCAGTTTCCTGTTTGATTTCTTTGGGTGCAAAAAACATTAGCCATCTCCTTTCTGTGAGAGATAAACAACTAAACCATGCTGACGTAAGTGACAGGCTGGGCAATCCCCACATCCACTTCCGATAATCCCATTGTAGCAGGTCAAGGTCTTTTCACGAACATAGTCAAAGGCACCGAGTTGGTCGGCTAACTCCCAAGTTTCAGCCTTATCTAGCCACATGAGAGGTGTTTGGATAACAAAGTTGTAATCCATGGCAAGGTTCAGAGTAACATTGAGAGATTTGACAAAGACATCCCGGCAGTCAGGGTAGCCTGAGAAGTCTGTCTCGCAGACACCTGTGACGATGTCTTTAATGCCTCGTTGCTTAGCAAGAACTGCCGCAAAGGACAGAAAGAGGTGGTTGCGACCGTCAACAAAGGTATTGGGAACCTCTCCCTCTTTTTGCTCGATTTCCAGATCGGAGGTCAGGGCATTTTCAGTGATTTGTCCCAGCAGAGACATATCTAAGGTGTGATGACGAATGCCTTGTTCCTTAGCGATTTCTCTAGCAACTTGAATTTCGAGATGATGGCGTTGGCCGTAGGCAAAGGTGACAGCTTCGACTGTTTCATAGTGTTCTTTAGCCCAAAAGAGGCAGGTTGTGGAATCTTGACCGCCACTAAAGACGACCAAGGCTGATTGACGTTTCATAGTACTCCTTCCAAAGTGGGAAATGTTCAGAGCACGCAAAAAGCTCCCTTGAGGGGAGCTAAAAAATACCAAGTAGAGGTTTTTTTTAGCGATGGCATGTCCCAAACATCGTAATATTCTACCTACAGTCTAGCATATTTTTTGAAAAATGGCAAAGGGCAAGAAAAAAGAGACCAAATAAAGCACTTGGTCTCTAGTGTGATTAACTCAATTCTGCAACGATGGCCTTGATTTGTTCCGCAGTGTGAACACCAGCGACTTGTTTCACCACTTGGCCGTCTTTTTTGAAGAGAAGGGTTGGGATAGACATGATTCCAAAAGCACGAGCTGTGTTTGGATTTTCATCTACGTCCATTTTAACGATTTTCAAGACATCTTCTGAAAGTTCCTCAGACAATTTGTCCAAGATTGGACCTTGCATACGACATGGACCACACCAAGTTGCCCAGAAGTCTACCAAGACCAAACCGTCTTTTGTTTCTTGTTCAAATGTTGCATCTGTAATTGCTTTTGCCATTGTATTTCTCCTTTTTTAGTTATATTGGCTTAAATCTTGTTTCATGAGATAGAAGAAGACATCTCCATAAGTCCCATGGTAGTCCAAATCATGACCATTATAGGTTAATTTTTGAACTGGATAATAGTCTGCGACACCGATAAGGCAAGCTTGTTGAGAGCGTTCAAAGTCTTCATAAGACTCGAAAGTCATGGTTCTCTCTTGCTTGCTGGCATCTAGATAGGTAATTTCGATCATATAAAACTCCTTTATTAGATCTTGACTTTATTGTACTCCTTGAAAAGAGGAATGTCAAGAAAAAATGATTGCGCACGCAACTTTTTTTAAAAATCTGATTATGAAATGAAGTCAAGACTCGTTTCCAGTCTTTCTTCGACGGCTTTTTGTAGATAAGCCAGAGTTGTTTGTCCTTCGTCAGTCAGGCAGATAAAACTAGCCCGTCTATCCTGATCGCAACATCTGCGACTAAGCAAGCCACAGTTTTTCTCTTCTAACCTAGCCACCATTCGAGAAACAGCGCTTGAGCTGAGATGGAGTTTATCTGGCAGGTCGATCTGTCGTAGAGATTTTTCTTGGGCTAGATTCAGATAGTAGAGCAGGTAGAACTCTTTCAAGGTCAGCCTTTGTTCACTCTGTTGGGCAATGGTTTCTTCCAATAAGGCTTCCATTTCCTTTTGACGGCGGTTGTAGTCAAACCACTTTTCCAAATAGGTCATTGCTTTCTCCTTTCTTTTCAAAGTAAAAATCACAAAATCATTACTGACTGTCTTTCTAACACAAGATGATTGCGCATGCAATGATTATACTACTTTTAGCTAATCCTTGCAAGAAAGAAAAATTCCGGTATTTCCTTGAAATTTCCTGAAAAAAGAGTAAACTGGTATGCAAGAATTCTATTTCAAGGAGTTTGAGATGAAGTTATATGTTCAATTAATGATTCTCTTTGTGATTTCTCTAATCGGTGAGGGAATCTCCAGTTTCTTTCATCTGCCCATCCCAGGCAGTATTATCGGTTTGATTATTCTCTTTCTAGCCCTGCAGTTCAAGTGGCTAAGGACCAGGCATGTCAATATGGTCGGGAATTTCTTGCTGGCCAATATGACCATTCTCTTTTTGCCGCCAGCAGTGGGTATCATGGAAAAGTTTGATGTGATTGCCCCTTATCTCTTGCCTATCGTCTTGATTGTCTTTTTTGCGGCTGTCATCAACATTATCCTCATCGCCCTAGTGGTTCAGTTCATCAAGAGACGTTTTGAAGGAGATTATGAGAAAGGAGATGCCAAATGAGTGAATTTGTATCCAATCCTCTGTTTGGGATTGCATTATCTATCCTAGCTTATCTAGCGGGAATGTTGATTTACAGACGTTTTCCACATCCTTTGACGACGCCTTTGCTTTTGTCAGCTATTTTCATTATCATCTTTCTAAAGGTAACGGGTATTTCTTACCAAGATTACTATCAAGGTGGGGTTTATCTGAACAACTTGATCGTACCATCGACCGTAGCTCTAGGGATTCCGCTTTATAAGAGCTTTCATCTGATGAAGCACCATGCGCGGAGTATTCTCTTTGGTAGTCTGCTAGCAGTAGTTGTCAATACTAGCTTCACCGCCATAGTGGCAAAAATCTTTGGCATGGACTTTTTCCTAGCCATTTCTCTCTTTCCCAAGTCGGTGACAACTGCCATGGCAGTTGGAATCACAGAAAAATTGCAAGGCTTGACGACAGTAACCTTGGTCGTCGTAGTGGCGACTGGGATATTGACTAGTGTTATCGGACCAACACTTTTGAAGTGGTTGAAGATAGATGATCCGGTAGCTGTTGGACTTTCTCTTGGAGGGACAGGGCATGCTGTTGGAACTGGGACCGCCTTTCGATACGGTTCTGTCGCAGGAGCCATGGGTGGCTTGGCTATCGGAGTCACTGGTATTCTCTACGTATTTGTGAGCCCCATTGTAGCCAGTTTGATATTGAGTTAAAGAAAAACCCAGCTTTTTAGCTGGGCATTTTTTATTGCAAATTAACCTTGTTTTTCAAGATGTAGTAGGTTCCGAGATAGTAGATAATTGCTAGAATGAAATCTTTGAGGAGATCAACGCTGATTAGGAGGTTAAAATCATAATCCATTCGGAAGAAGATAGAAATATAGCCAATCACGATGTTAAGCACGATATAGGCTAAAATTCCCATAGCAGCACGATATTCGTTAAATAGTTGACCAATTGAGATACAAAGGTAAATCGATAAAATCCAAGTAATTGAACCCACCAGAAGAGAGAGGGCATAGAGCCAACCGTAACCGAGATAAGGAGAGATAAATCGATAGAGGAGTGGCAAATCTTTCACTACAGGGGTGAGTGAGAAGATAATAATGATACTCAAGATAAATACAATATAGCTTATGATTGACCAAATGAGAGCACCTAGTAATTTGGCGGTGATGATTTGGTGTTCAGAGACGGGGAGCGTCAATGTCAGATAGCCCTGGCGATCGTAGACACTTCCCTTGAAGCGTCGGATGATTAGAAAGATTGTTGCGATCCAGAGAGTAACGCTGAGTCCCCCAAAAACTAAGATCAGAAAGCCTAACAGATAGTAGGGGTTATTACCGTAACTAGTGTAGGTCTGACTAATACCAGAAATGGATGCACCAATTAAAACCGAAATTGCAAGCACAGCACCATAGAGAGCTAGATACCATTTGTTAACATTTTTAAATTCATAGCGAACTAAATTCCAAAACATAATAATCTCCTTTGTCTAAGCTTTGAACTCCTGGCGGAAGAGTTGATCAATGGATTCACCTGATTCGTAACGAATATCATCTACATTTCCTTGACGGACAACTTTTCCGTTATTGAGGAAGATGATTTCATCCAAGATTGGCTCAATATCTGAAATCAAGTGGGTAGAAATCAAGACAGTTGAAGTTGGTGAGTAGTTGTTGATGATGGTGTTTAAGATATAGTCACGGGCAGCTGGATCCACACCACCAATCGGTTCATCGAGCACGTAGAGACGAGCTTCACGGCTCATAACGAGGATTAATTGAACCTTTTCCTTGTTCCCTTTCGATAATTTCTTGAGGCGACTGTTTTCATCAATGCTAAGATCTGCTAAAAGATGCTGAGCCCGCTCAAGATTGAAATCTTGGTAGAAAGTTTTAAAGTAGGTCAGTGCTTCTTTGATTTTCATCTGTTCATTCAGATAAGTCGTGTCTGGTAGATAAGAGACAATGGCCTTGGTAGCAGGACTTGGCTCCATGCTGTTAATGAGGACACGTCCTTGGTCTGGTTGGAGAAGTCCGTTGATTAGCTTGATCAAGGTTGTTTTTCCAGATCCGTTTGGACCGAGAAGCCCGACGATTTTTCCAGCGGGAATCTCAAGGGAAATATTGTTAAGGGCTGCTGTAGCTCCATAAGATTTGGATACATTTTCAAATGCTAGTAATGTCATAATTTTACACTCCTTTGATGTATTCGCTAAGCACATTTGGTAGTTCTTCTTTTTGATAGCCAAATTGAAGCATACCAGTTACAAAGTTTTTCAGTTGCTCCTCAGATAGTTGCTTGCGAGTTTGGACAATTAAGTCCCGATCTTCTGTCACAAAACGTCCGGTTGTACGCTTGCTGTAGACCAAGCCTTCACGTTCAAGATCCGACAGGGCACGTTGGATAGTATTGGGATTGACCCCAGCCTCGCTTGCCAGTTCTCTTACGGTTGGGAGCTGTTGGTTGGGTTCCAGTTTATGGGAAACAATCTCTAGTTTGATTTTTTCCATAATCTGTAAATAGATGGGTTTTGTATTATCAAAAATCCAGGACATCATAGTCTCCTTTCTGTTTCTTTATTGTTCTAATTAAATAATACAATAAAACAAAAAACTTGTCAAGTAAAAATAAGAATTGTTTTGGGAATTGCTCAAAAAATGGTATAATGAAAAGAAAACGACAAGGAGGAGAAGCATGCGTTGTCCAAAATGTGGGGCTACTAAGTCTAGTGTTGTTGATAGTCGACAAGCCGAAGAAGGAAATACCATCCGTCGAAGACGTGAGTGCGACGAGTGTCAGCATCGTTTTACGACCTATGAACGAGTAGAAGAAAGAACGCTGGTTGTCGTCAAGAAAGATGGCACACGAGAGCAGTTTTCGAGAGATAAAATCTTTAATGGGATTATTCGCTCAGCCCAGAAACGCCCTGTTTCGAGTGATGAAATCAACATGGTGGTCAATCGCATCGAGCAAAAACTCCGTAGTCGCAGTGAGAATGAAATCCAAAGTGAATATATTGGAGCTTTAGTCATGGAGGAATTGGCGGAGCTTGATGAGATTACCTATGTTCGTTTTGCCAGTGTTTACCGTAGCTTTAAGGATGTGAGTGAGTTGGAGAGTCTGCTCCAGCAGATCACCCAGTCCTCTAAAAAGAAAAAGGAAAAGTAAATGAAGCCAAATGACCGTTTTTCTTTTCTAAAGAATAATCGGGTGTCACAAGATACCTCTTCCCTGGTGCAGTGCTACCTCCCGATTATCGGTCAGGAGGCGCTGAGCCTCTATCTATATGCCATTACCTTTTGGGATGGTGGGCAAAAGGAACACCTTTTTGCTAACATTCTTAATCATTTGAACTTCGGGATGAATACGCTCCTCCAGTCCTTTAAAATCTTATCTGCTGTAGACTTGTTGACTCTTTATCAAAAGGGAGGGACCTATGAATTGCTGATACATTCTCCCCTCTCCAGTCAGGAATTTCTAAGTCATTCTGTCTATAGCAGGCTATTGGAGAGAAAGATTGGGGATACTGCGTTTGCTTCCCTGAAACAGATTCCAAGCGAGGGAGAAGCACTCTCTGTTTCTTTGAGCCAAGTATTTCCAAACCTGACCGAAAAAGGGACTCCAATCGAGTCTAAAATCAAGATGAAAAATGATTTTGACTTGGAACATTTTCAGAGGCTGATGGCTCGAGATGGTTTGCGTTTTGAAAACGAGCAGGCAGATGTTTTGGAATTATTTGCCATTGCAGATGAAAAAAAATGGACCTGGTTTGAAACCTATCAATTAGCCAAGGCGACTACAGTGGCTCAGGTGATTTCAGTTAAACGTATGCGTGAAAAGATAGCACAAAAACCAGCGTCTTCTGACTTTAGCCCCAAAGAAATGACCATTATCAGGGAAGCCAAGAGTAAAACTCCCCTAGAATTTTTAGCCGAAATCAAGCAAACACGTAAGGGAAACATCACCCAAAGTGAAAGAGAACTCCTTCACCAGATGGCGTCTTTAGGCTTGTTGGACGAGGTCATCAATATTGTTTTACTTTTAACATTTAACAAGGTTGATTCGGCCAATGTCAATGAAAAATATGCTATGAAAGTCGCCAACGACTATGCCTATCGCAAGATTCGGACAGCAGAAGAAGCTGTGATTCGGATTCGAGAGCGTCAGCAAAAAGGTCAGGAAGACCAAAAGTCAAAAACTAGTTCGACTAAGACAAATGTGCCCAAGTGGAGCAATCCAGAATATAAAAATCAAACCAGCGAGGAAACTCGTCTGGAATTAGAACGCAAAAAACAAGAAATGTTAGCCCGATTAGAAGAAGGAGGAGATTAGATGGAAAGTGTTGGTGACGTTATCAAACGTCAAACAAGTCGTTTTCAGTATCAGGACCTGGTCCAGCAGATTATGAAGGACCCAGATGTAGCGGCTTTTATCCAGAAAGAATCCCTCAGCCAAGAGGAGTTAAATCGTAGCATCTCCAAGTTCAACCAATATATCACAGAACGAGATAAGTTTCTTCGGGGGGATGCTGACTATATAGCGCGTGGCTACAAGCCTATCTTGGTCATGAATCATGGTTATGCAGATGTATCTTATGAAGAAACACCAGAGCTAATCGCGGCTGAAAAAGAGGCGGCAATCAAGAATCGTCTCAAATTGATCAATCTACCAGCAAGTCTCAAAAAAGCGAAATTGGCTCAGATTGACCTGGATGATCTAGGACGTTTGCCGATTTTTGAGAGACTCTATGCCTTTGTTGACCTTTACCCAAGTATCCGAAAAGGTCTCTACCTTTATGGGGATTTTGGTGTCGGTAAGAGTTTCATGATGGCAGCTCTGGCCCATGACCTATCTGAAAAACGTGGTGCTTCAACAACCATTCTCCACTATCCAAGTTTTGTCATTGATGTGAAAAATGCCATCGGTGAAGGATCTGTGAAGACCCTGGTAGATGAGATTAAGCTTTCTGAAGTTTTGATTTTGGATGATATTGGTGCTGAACAATCAACACCGTGGGTACGTGATGAAATCTTGCAAGTGATTCTTCAGTATCGTATGCAGGAAGATTTACCGACCTTTTTCACTTCCAACTTCAATTTCCAAGATTTGGAAAAACATTTTGCAAAAGGCAAGAACGGAAATGATGAAACTTGGGAAGCTAGACGGGTCATGGAAAGGATTCGTTATTTAGCAGAGGAAACAAGATTAGAAGGAGAAAATCGTCGATGACAGAAACGATTAAATTAATGCAAAGCCACTCATCAGTGCGCAGATTTAAGGAGCAAGAGATTCCTCAAGAGGACTTGAATGAGATTTTGAAGGCTGCCCAAATGGCTTCAACTTGGAAAAATTTCCAATCTTATTCAGTGATTTTAGTAAGAAGTCAAGAGAAGAAAGATGCTCTGTATGAACTAGTTCCTCAGGAAGCTATTCGTCAATCAGCAGCATTCTTGCTCTTTGTTGGTGATCTAAACCGTGCAGAAAAAGGAGCTCGTCTCCATACAGATACTTTCCAACCACAAGGTGTGGAAGGTCTCTTGATTACATCTGTGGATGCTGCACTTGCTGGGCAAAATACTTTGCTGGCTGCAGAGAGTCTAGGTTACGGTGGGGTAATTATTGGATTGGTGCGTTACAAATCTGCTGAGTTAGCAGAATTGTTCAAGCTTCCTGACTATACTTATCCTGTTTTTGGGATTGCACTCGGTGTACCAAACCAAAAACATGATGTAAAACCAAGATTACCACTCGAAAATGTTGTCTTTGAGGAAGAATACCAAGAACAAACAACGGAGGCTATTGAAGCCTATGATCGTGTGCAGACTGAATATGCAGGAGCTCGTGCGACTACCACTTGGAGTCAACGTCTTGCAGAGCAATTCGGTCAGCCTGAACCAAGCTCAACTAGAGAAAATCTTGAACAAAAGAACTTATTGTAGAAAGTGAGAAAACATGGCCTTACCAACTGTTGCCATCGTAGGACGTCCCAATGTTGGGAAATCAACCCTGTTTAACCGTATTGCAGGGGAACGCATCTCTATCGTAGAAGATGTCGAAGGAGTAACACGGGACCGTATCTATGCTACTGGTGAATGGCTCAACCGTTCTTTCAGTATGATTGATACGGGAGGGATTGATGACGTTGATGCTCCATTTATGGAACAAATCAAGCACCAGGCAGAGATTGCCATGGAAGAAGCGGATGTCATCGTCTTTGTAGTTTCCGGTAAAGAAGGAATCACGGATGCAGACGAATACGTAGCCCGTAAACTATACAAAACTCATAAACCAGTCATCCTTGCAGTCAACAAGGTAGATAATCCTGAAATGCGAAATGATATCTATGATTTCTATGCTCTAGGTTTGGGTGAACCACTACCGATTTCATCTGTGCACGGGATTGGTACAGGGGATGTGCTAGACGCCATCGTGGAAAATCTCCCGCAGGAAGTTGAAGAAGAAAATCCAGATGTCATTAAATTCAGCTTAATTGGCCGTCCAAACGTTGGAAAATCAAGTTTGATCAACGCCATTTTGGGAGAAGACCGTGTGATTGCTAGTCCAGTAGCTGGGACAACTCGTGATGCCATTGATACCCATTTTACAGATGCTGATGGACAAGAGTTTACCATGATTGATACGGCTGGTATGCGTAAGTCTGGTAAAGTCTACGAAAATACGGAGAAATACTCTGTCATGCGTGCTATGCGTGCCATTGACCGTTCAGATGTAGTCTTGATGGTCCTCAATGCCGAAGAAGGTATTCGTGAGTACGACAAGCGTATCGCAGGTTTCGCCCACGAAGCTGGTAAAGGAATGATCATCGTGGTCAACAAGTGGGATACCCTTGAGAAAGACAACCATACCATGAAGAAATGGGAAGAAGATATTCGTGAGCAGTTCCAATATCTGCCTTATGCACCGATTGTCTTTGTATCAGCTCTTACCAAGCAACGTCTCCACAAATTGCCTGAGATGATCAAGCAAATCAGTGAAAGCCAAAACACCCGTATTCCTTCAGCTGTCTTGAACGATGTCATTATGGATGCCATTGCTATCAATCCAACACCGACAGACAAAGGAAAACGCCTCAAGATTTTTTACGCGACCCAAGTGGCAACCAAGCCACCAACCTTTGTCATCTTTGTCAATGAAGAAGAACTCATGCACTTCTCTTACCTGCGTTTCTTGGAAAATCAAATCCGCAAGGCCTTTGTCTTTGAGGGAACACCGATTCACTTGATTGCAAGAAAGCGGAAATAAACGACTCTTTGTCAACTGTAGTGGGTTGAAGTCAGCTAAGATCGAGAAAGGACGAATTTCGTCCTTTCTTTTTTGATGTTG